>NZ_JAXION010000060.1:0-26472 GCF_049311045.1 Rhodococcus sp. 7Tela_A2
GGGGCTACGCACCGAGTGCATCGCCCCGGCGTCCGGGGCCGCGACTTACGTACGCGCGTCGATCGCGGTGTCGAGCACGCCCAGGTCGGCTCCGAGTTCGGCGACGGTCGCACGCACGACGGCAATGTCTTTCGACAGGAACTCGCCGACAGCGCTGCGGAACTCCGCGACGGAACCGCGCATCGCGATGTTGCCCATGACTTTGCACGACGAACTCGCGTGCGGAAGTGCCTCGAAGAGCGATTTCTCGTCGAGGCCGAGCCGGCGGCCGAGTTCTGCCGCCTCCGCCATCAGGCCGATCTCCGCCGCGAACAAGGCATTGTTGACCAGCTTGACCCGCTGGCCACTGCCGCTGGGTCCGACGTGGATGACCGGGTCACCATAACTCTTCAGCACCGGCGTCACGGCAGAGACGGCCTCGTCCGGGCCACCGACGAACAAGGTCAGCGCACCCGCCGCGATGTCGTGCGGTCCACCGCTGACCGCAGCGTCGACGACCGATACCCCGTACGGGGCCGCCTCGGCGGTCAACGTCTCGATGGAACGAGGGCTGATCGTCGTGTGGACGATCAGGGTCGAGCCCTGTGGCATACGAGCGAGCACTCCGTCGTCGAGGCATACCTGCCGGACTTGGGCGTCGGTGAAGACGCAGACCGCGACGATGTCGGCGCCGTCGCCGATGTCGGAGATGTCCGCCACCGGCCGGGCCCCGGCCGACTCGAGAGCCGATCGGGTCTCCTCGTTGCGCGCCAGAGCCCGCACGTCGTGGCCGTTCGAGACGAGACGCCCCACCATGGGCAGGCCCATGCGGCCCGCGCCGACGAAATGCACTGTGGTCACCGCGGATACTCCATCATCTCGAGGGTGGCGTCGGCTGCGGTCAGCGCGGCGCCGGGGGTGACGCCGGCTGTGTCGGCGATCTCCGCGATGTGCCGCACATCCTTGCGCAGAAGTTCACCCGCGTGCTGCGCGATACGGTCGAGTGTCCCGCCGGCCGACACCACGCGTCCGAGGGCGAAGCTGTTCGCGGTGCCGTTCGCGACGACCTCACCCAGGCGCGCCGAATCGATCCCGAGGGCCGCACCGAGTTCGAGGGTGCTTGCCGCGGCGGACAGGTTCGCGGTGAACAACAGGTTGTTGAGGAGCTTGGTGACCTGGCCCGCTCCCACTTCGCCGAGATGCACGACAGGGTTGCCGTAGGTCGAGAACACCGGACGGCACTTCTCGACGGTCTCGGCATCGCCTCCGACCATGACGAGCAAAGTGCCTGCGGCCGCGCCCATTCCGCCGCCGCTGACCGGCGCGTCGACGACCGAAACACCGCGTGTGCCGGCGATCTCGGCGAGTTCCCTGCAGGTATCCGGGTGGATCGTGCTGTGGATCGCGATCACGGCGCCTTCACGGAGTCCTTCGAGGAGCCCGTTCTCTCCGGCGACGATCTGCCGGACGTCGTCGTCACCGACCACGCACAGGCACACCAGGTCGCTCACCGCCGCGAGCTTCGCCGGTGACTCGGCGTAGGTTGCGGCAGTGTCGGCGTACGGTTCGAGGGACGCGGGCCGGCGAGCCCACAGTGTGGTCTCGAAACCTGCTTCGACGATACGGCGGGCCATCGGCCCGCCCTGACTTCCGAGCCCGATGAATCCGACACGCATCACCGAACCTCCTTACCGTTCGTGGTGGTCATGACCTGAAATCCGCCGGCCGGGTGCGGCCCTCGATGCACTCCTCGAGGAACGAGATCACGCGACGGTGGTAGGCGGGTGCGGCGTAACCGATGCTCAGGTTGTGTCCACCCGACGGCTCTACCTGCACCTGAACGCGGGGTGCCTCCGTGAACATCGCCGCAACGTCGTCGAGAGCGGACGGGTCGTTGCGCCAGACCTTTTCGTGCTCGGCCGCGGTGAAGTGCACCGGTACCCGGACCTCTGCGGCGAGCGCGGGGAAGTTCTCCTGGGGCCAGGACGCCGTCACGACGCCCTCGTACGCCGGGGTGGACGACGCGATCTTCGCGCCGCCGATGATGTCGGCCGGGTAGAGATCGGCCGGGGTCCAGAGCAGTTCGCCGACGCCGCGGGCGTTCGCGTACCGATCCTTGGTGCCGAAGATGTCGGCCGCGAGCGCGTGATGCTCGCGTCCGGTGCCCGACAGTTCGAGGCCGAGGATGTCGCCGTTGCGATCGTCGACTGCCATCCGCATCGTCAACTCGCTGCCGACGGAATGTCCCCAGAGGAACACACCGGCACCGCGCGATCCCGAGCCGAGGAAAGCGTCGATCGCCGCAAACGCAAGCTCCACCCGGCGAGCGGGTTCGGACATGCCCTCGTGATGCGGGCGGGAAGACCCGTAACCCGGACGGTCGAGCGCCAGCACGGTGAATCCCTGCGCCACCGCCTCTCTCATCAGCGACAGTTCCGGATGGTCGGGGCAATCCCAGTACACGGACCGGGCGGCACCACCGTGCAGCGCGACGATCACGGCACGGGGTGCATCCGCCTCGATGAGGAGGCCGGACATCGGGATGCCCTCGACATCGACGACGCGAGAGACGGGTGAGACGCCTCCCGCGCCGTCGACGCGGGCCTCCTCGATCGGTGAGGTGCGGGGGTGAGCGGCCATCACGACTCGCTCCGGAGCAGCATCGCGCTGCCCGGGGTGAGCCCGCCGCTGCTGACGACGGCGACACGCGCATCGCGAACCTGGCGGTCGCCCGCTTCGCCGCGCAACTGTGTGACCGCTTCGTGGACGAGGCCCATGCCGTGGGTGCGGCCGTGCGAGAGCTGGCCGCCGTGCGTGTTGAGCGGGAGGATGCCGTCGCGCGCGATGTTCTTTCCTCCGTCGAGGAAGTCCTTCGCTTCGCCGATCCCGCAGAAGCCCAGTGCTTCGATCCAGGACAGGGCGTTGAAGCTGAAGCCGTCGTACAACTCCGCGACGTCGACGTCCTCCGGACGGAGCGAGGTGCGTGTCCACAGGTGCGCTGCGGGCCCGAGGACCTGCGGTTCGTGCGTGAGGGTGCTCTGGTCCCACTCGATGCGCTCGACGATTTGGGTCCCGACCGCTTCGACGCGGATGGCGGGACGGGCGAGATCGCGTGTCGTTTCGGCCGCGGAGACGATGACCGCGACGGCACCGTCGCACGGGACGTCGCAGTCGTAGAGCCCGAACGGCGTGGTGACCGGGCGTGCGGACAGGTAGTCGTCCATGGTCATCGGGTCGCGGTAGATCGCGGTCGGGTTGAGTGCTGCGTTCGCCCGCTGGTTCAACGCGATCCAGCCGAGGGTCTCGCGCGTCGTCCCGTAGCGATGGAAATGCCGCTGGGCGTTCTGGGCGAGTGTGTGTGCCGCGGAGCTGGCACCGAAGGGCATCATCCAGCTCGTGGTGCGTCCACCGGACGGGGTGATGTCGCCCGAGCGCATCATTTCGCTGTAGGTCGACTCCCACAGTGTCCGGTAGCAGAGCACGTGGCGTGCGAGCCCACTCGCCACGGCGAGCATCGCGGCGATCACCGAGCCGCTGGGACCGGGGGTTTCGAGCCCACCGTTGAACCAGGTGGGGCGCAGGCCGAGCGCGGACTCGAGCGCGCCGATGCCGCCTTCGCCGAACCCGACCAGGGGGCCGGCACCCGGGTAGGTCGACAGGCCGTCGATGTCGTCCATCGTCAGGCCGGCGTCGGCCACGGCGCGCTCACAGGCCTCGATGGTGAGGGCGATCGGATTGACCATCATGCGGCGTCCGATGTCGGACATGCCGACGCCGCTGATGGCGACTTTGTCCTCGAACTTGTCCTGAGTGACAGGGGGACGGATGTGGAACCGGATCTGGTCCGGTTCGATCTCGTCCGTCGGCAGGGGAGCAGGGGGACCCTGCTCCGCTACCGGGCGGAAGAACGGAAGCCAGACGTCGCCGTCGGCTTCGAACACGACTTCCATGCGCATGCCGAGCTCGAGTTGCTCGGCATCGCATTCCACCGTGTTGGTCGTGAGCCGCACCCGGGGGTCTTCCTCGAGTGCGACCTGCGCGATGACGAACGGCGTAGGGAGCCCGGGCAGACCGAAGCGGTGGTTGACCGTGAATCCGATGAGGGTGGCGTAACCCGAGACGACGCGCACCCCCATCTGTTTCCCCCGGCAGTAGCGGCAGATCGGCTGAGGAGGATGGATGAGAGCCGAGCACGACTCGCATTCCTGTATCCGCAGCAGGCCGTCCGCGCCTGATTTCCAGAAGAACTTGTTTTCCAGGGTCAGCTGGGGGAGGGGACGTCCGGAGGCTTTCGCCGGCGTGTCCTGTGTCCCTGCGTTCCCTGATTCCTGATCGACCACCGCTGTGTCAGCCACTTACCCGAGCATCCTTACTTCTTTGCCGTGATGGGTGCTGCGAGTTCCTGTTCATCGATCAGGACCTGCAACTTTTCCAGGGTCGCGTCGAGGCCGGGGCCGATCCGCTTGCCCGGCGTGAACGTTGCGGGCAGATGCCGCATGCCCTGGATGACTCCGATCGAGTCGTAGTGAACCGTGTTCTCCGCATCGCATGTGTAATCCGGCATGCGATCGAACACGGCGATCAACATCCGCTTGAACACCGTCCGTGCCAGGTTCGACCCGATGCAGCGGTGCACACCCAGTCCGAAACTGAAGTGCCGGTTGCCCTTACGCTCGATGTCCACCGAGTTGGGCTCGTCGAACAGGGCCGGATCGCGGTTGGCCATCGCCCACGACAGCCAGACACGTTCGCCTTCCTTGACCTGCGCGCCGCTGAACTCGCAGTCCGCAGAGAAGGTGCGTCCGTCACCGGGCGTCGGAGAGAAGTAGCGCAGGAACTCCTCGGTGGCGCTGTCGAGCAGGGCGTCGCGTTCGTCGCTGAGACGCGTGCGCTCGGTGGGGTTCTCCCCGAGCCATTCGAGTGCGTGCGCGGTCAGCGCGGTGGTGGTGTCGAAGCCGCCGCCGATGAGCAGGCTGAGGATGCCCAGCAACTCCATGTCGTCGGGCTTCTCGCCGAGCACCTCGACGTCGGCGATCGCGTTGATCAGGCCCGGGCGAGGCTTCTCCCGGATCTCGAACAGGTTGGTGAGCAGGTCGATACCCATGTTGCGGTGAAGCTCACCGATGCGTGCGATGTCGGGGGAATCCGGCGGGGTGTAGATGGCCGCGTGGACCGGCTCGCAGTAGACCTCCCACTTCTTGATCGGGATGCCGAGCATCGCCAGCGTGATGACGGCCGGCACGACGTTCGCGAGGTCGTCGACGAAATCGATTCGGCCGCTCTCGATCTTCTCGTCGAGGGCGGCCTGCACGACCTCGTCGATGATCGGGATCCACTTCTGGATCGCAGCAGGGGAGAGATACGGGTTGAGGAGTGCCCGGAATTCGCGGTGCTCCGGGTCGTCCATTTCGAGAATTCCGCCGCGCACGCCGGAGGCGCGCTCGGCGGTCGGGATCATGATGCCCTTGTACCCGCGACGAACGCCCTTGATGTCGTGGTCGTTCGAGACATTGGGTGAACGGACGATGTTGAACACCTCGTCGCTACCCGCGGCGACCCAGTGGCCTCCGTGGGTGTCCGACCATGCCATGGGGCACTTCGACTGCATTTCCTCCGTGATCGGCAGGAAGTTCTCGCGGTAGTCGGCGGCGTGCCGGTCGAAATTGAAGACCGGGGTCCGGTGGGAATTGTCGGCAACGACGTCGTCGACACTCATGGTTTCCTCTCTGACGCTTCGATGGACGGACTGTTCGAAACGTTGATGGTCAGGAGATCTGGATGGCCTGCTCGGGGCACGACCGCGCGGCTTCCCGCACGTTCTCCTCGAGGTGGGCGGGCACTTCCTCGACGACGGCTGTGGCGTGACCGTCGATTTCGCTCAGTTCGAATACCTCCGGTGCCGCCATGGCGCACAGGGTGTGCCCTTGGCAGCGCTCGGGATCGACCTTCACCTTCACGATATTTCCTCCCGGTTGCGGCTGAAATTGGTTGGCGCCCGGATATTCCCACGACGACCGGGGAAAGTCCCGCGCACTGTGACGGTCAGATGTGGAAGTCGTACCACTTCAGGTACCCGCCACCGTCGACGCGCATCTGCATGCCCGTGACGTAGCGCGACTCGTCGGACGCGAGGAAGAGCACCATGTTGCTGGAGTCCTCGGGCTCGATGTACGGAATCGGCATGGCCTGCTGGACACCGAACACAGGCTCGGCGTCCGCGCGGGTCGGGTGCTCGAGGTCCGGGCGGAACGACCGGTACATGGGCTCGCTCTGCAGCATCTCGGTGTTGCAGTTCGTGGGATGCAGCGCGTTGACGCGGATCTTGCGGGGTGCCAGATGGGTCGCCAGTTCGTGAACCAGCTGGGCGATGGCACGCTTGGAGAAGACGTAGGCGACGCCGCCGAGGTCCTTGCCCGGTACGTCGACCTTGGACACGTCCATCAGGGCGGCAGTGGAACCGGTGGCGATGATCGAGCCGCCCTCGGCGAGATGCGGAAGCGCGGCGTGGATCGCGTTGAGCGTGCCGACCAGGTTGGTGTCGACGACATCGGCCCACGCCTGGGTCTGCGGCTCGCCCTTCATACCGGCGACACCGGCCTGCGCGACGACGATGTCGACCTTGCCGAACTCGGCCAGCCCCTGCTCCAGGGCGGCTTTCACCTGCGCGGCCTCACGCACGTCGGCCTGGACGGCGACGATGCGCCGGCCTTCCTTCTCGACGAGCCGGACGGTCTCTTCGAGATCTTCCGGGGTCGCCATGGCGTACCCCATCGAATCGATGTTCCGGCAGATGTCGACAGCGATGATGTCGGCGCCTTCGGATGCGAGTTTGACTGCGTGACTACGGCCTTGACCACGAGCTGCGCCGGTGATAAACGCGACCTTGCCTTCAACACGTCCCACGGGAGAATCCTTTCGGAGGGGTATCGGCCGGGAGGATTCCGGCCGAGCGGAACCGGCACCTCGAGGGGCCGGAGTGGGTGTTCTAGGTGTTGCGTCCGCCGTTGACCCCGAGGATCTGCCCGGTGATGTAGCCGGCCTCTTCCGAGATCAGGAAGGAACATGCGGCGGCGATGTCCTCGGGGCGTCCTGCCCGCCGGACCGGTGTGCGCTGGATGTGGTCTTCGATGGTTCCGCCGAGCAGCCCCTTCTCCTCGGAGCGGCGCAGCATCGGAGTGTCCACGAAGCCCGGCGGTACGGCATTGACGGTGATGCCGCTGGGCCCGTATTCGAGCGCGAGGGATTTCGTGAGGCCGTTGACCGCTGCCTTGGACGAGACGTAGGCGGACATGAACTGCTGGCCCGACTGCGCGCTCGACGACGAGATGTTGACGATGCGTCCCCATCCGGCCTCGATCATGTCGGGCAACGCGGCCTGGACGCAGTGGAACACGCCTCCGAGATTCACCGCGACGACCTTCTGCCAGGTGTCGTAGTCGATGTTCTGAAAGCGCTTGTACAGCTCGAGTCCCGCGCCGTTGACGAGGATCGTGACGGGTCCGAGTTCCGCGCGGATCTCGGCGAACGCGGCCTCGACCTGCTCACGGTCGGACACGTCGACCTTGTACTCGAACTCGTCCCCGGTGGGGTTGAGATCGAGTACGGCGACCCGATGGCCGTCCTTGCGCAAGCGTTCGGCGATGGCGCGCCCGATTCCGGAACTGCCTCCGGTGACGACGGCTGTCCTCATGCCCATGCCTCGTCCCCGACGATGGTGGTGCGGCGCATCAGGCGCTCGGACGACGGATCGTAGGGAAGGGCGCGGTGCAGCATTCCGGTGTTGTCCCACACCACGAGGTCACCGACGGCCCATTCGTGCGAATAGCAGAAGCGTTCCTGCGTCGTCCACGCGAGCAGTTCGTCGAGGAGTTCGCGGCTTTCTTCGGGGCGCATCCCGACGATGTGATCGGCGGTGGCTCCGATGACCAGCGACCGCCGGCCGTCGCGACGTTCCCACACGAGTGAGGACTCGTGGGGTTTCAGTGCGCGCCACCGGGCGACCATCTCTTCCGGCGGGTCCGGATGGACGCGACGCTGAGCGGCTTCGAAGCTGTGCACGACGCGCAACCCCTCGTAGCGCTTCTTCTCCTGCTCGGGGAGATTCTCGTAGGCCGCGTACGTGCTGGCGAATTCGGTGCCACCGCCGACCATCGCCACGTGCCGGGCCGTGAGGGTGGTGGCTTTGGCGGGCACCTCGTTGGTGGTGTCGTCGATGTGCCAGTGGAACGTGCCCTTGAGGTACTCGGCCGACGGAGTCTTGGCCGGGTCCAGCGAGACGGTGAAGATCTCCTGTCCCGGTGCCGGTGTCACGACCTTGCCGAGCTTGCGGCTGAAGGCCAGCTGGGCGTCGTCGTCGAGGTTCAGCCCCCGGACCAGCAGGACGCCCCTCCACTTGAGTGCTTCGAGCAGCTGCGCAACGACGGTGTCGTCGTCGAGGCTGTCCAAGCCGGTCACTTCTACGCCCAACGACGGACTGAGGGCTGTAGTCTGAATCACAAGAATCTCCCTTCCGGATGCGAGAACCATACTCTCGCGCAATTGCAGGTCGCAAGACCCGAGGAACGCCGCCACGACAGCGAATCCGAGGTGGGGCTCGTGGCGCAAATCACTTTCGGTCTATCTTCGCGGCTGGCCGGTTGCTAGAGTTCTCCCTAACAGAGTGAATAATTCTCATTGAAGAGAATGATGTTTTCATCCATGTGAGGAGACGGAATGTCAGTGCAGGACAACGGGTCGACCGCTGTGGCCGACGGCGCAACCTCGAACGGTGTGACGAAGCGCCTGCTCATCGACGGCGAGCTGGTCACCACCGATCGCACGTTCGCGTCCTACAACCCTGCGACCGGCGACATCGTCGGCCACGCTCCCGACGCCGGGGTGGAGGAAGCGGAAGCCGCGATCAAGGCGGCACGTCGTGCGTTCGACACGACCACGTGGTCGACCGACGTCGAATTCCGCGCCAAGTGCCTCGACCAGCTCTACCAAGCCCTGCGCGACAACGTCGAGGAGCTGCGCGAGCTGACCATCGCGGAGGTGGGTGCGCCGCGCATCCTGACCCACGGCAACCAGCTCGATGCCCCGATCGAGATCGTCAAGTACTACGCCGAACTCCTCCGGAACACACCGTTCACGGAAGAACTCGGTGAGGTCGAGTTCCGCGGACAGCCCCACCGTCGCTGGGTCGAGAAGGAAGCCGCCGGCGTCGTCGCGGCGATCGTCGCCTACAACTACCCGACACAGCTGGCGATGGCGAAGCTGCCGGCCGCGCTCGCCGCAGGCTGCACGGTGGTGCTCAAGGGCGCACCGGACACCCCGCTCGTCACGCAGGCACTCGCCGAGGTCATCGCCAACCACACCGACATCCCCGCGGGCGTGGTGAACATCCTGTCGTCGTCGCAGATCGCTCCCGGCGAACTGATGACCACCCACCCGGACGTCGACGTGGTCACCTTCACCGGCTCGACGCCGGTCGGCAAGAAGATCATGGCGGCGGCAGCCGACTCCCTCAAGCGGGTCTTCCTCGAACTCGGCGGCAAATCGGCACTCATCGTGCTCGACGACGCGGACGTCGCCACCGCCGCCCAGTTCGCGGCCTTCAGCATCTGCTCGCACGCGGGCCAGGGCTGTGCCCTCACCACTCGCCTGCTCGTGCCGCGGTCGAAGCACGACGAGATCGTCGCGCACGTCGCCGGTGTCATGCAGCACGTGCCGTTCGGTGATCCGTCGGACCCGAAGATCTACATGGGCCCGGTCATCAGCGAGAAGCAGCGCGAAAAGATCGACGCCATGGTCAAGCGCGCCGTCGACGAGGGCGCGACCCTCGTCACCGGCGGCGAGAAGGTGGATCCGGGCTGGTTCTACAAGCCGACCCTGCTCGCAAACGTGGACCCCGACAGCGAGATCGCGCAGGAAGAGGTCTTCGGACCGGTCCTGGCCGTCATCCCGTTCGACGACGACGACCACGCCGTCGAGATCGCCAACAACTCCAAGTACGGGCTCTCGGGTGGCGTGCTCAGCGCGGACGACGAGCGAGGCATCGCCATCGGGCGTCGCATCCGGACCGGCACCTTCAGTGTCAACGGCGGCAACTACTTCAGCCCCGACGTCCCGTTCGGCGGTTACAAGCAGTCCGGTATCGGTCGCGAGATGGGCGCCGCGGGCCTGGCCGAGTTCCAGCAGCTGAAGGCATTCTCGGTGGTGGTCAAGTGAGGCCGCTCGAAGGAGTGCGTGTCGTCGAGGTCGCGATGTACGGCTTCGTCCCCTCGGCGGGCGCGGTGCTCGCCGAATGGGGCGCCGACGTCATCAAGATCGAGCATGCGGTCATCGGCGACCCGCAGCGCGGCCTCCGTCAGACCGGCACCATGCGCGTCGAGGGCGACCCGAACCCGAACGTCGAGCACGCCAACCGAGGCAAGCGCAGTCTCGGACTGGACATCTCGATTCCCGAAGGCCGCGAAGTGCTGCTCGACCTCGTACGCGGCGCCGACGTCTTCCTCACGAGTTTCCTGCCGAGGGTACGTACCAAGCTGAGCATCGATGTCGACGACATCCGTGCGGTGAACCCGAAGATCGTCTACGCGCGCGGCAGCGCACTCGGGCCTCGCGGTATCGAATCCGACAAGGGTGGCTACGACATGACGGCCTTCTGGGCCCGCGCCGGTGTCGCCGCGACCCTCACCCCGGCCGGAACGGAAGGGATGATCGCTCCTCCCGGACCCGCGTTCGGCGACACCATCTCCGGCACCAACCTCGCCGGTGGGATCGCCGCAGCGCTGTTCAAGCGTGAACGAACGGGTGAGCCGTCCGTGGTCGACGTCTCGCTCCTGAGCAGCGGCGTGTGGGCCATGGGCCACACGATCGCGCTGTCGGCGCACCTCGGCGTGCACATGGAGGCGCCGAAGGCCGGCGGGCACGGATCACCGCGTAACCCGTTGTCCGGTGTGTACGGGACGGCCGACGGCCGGTACGTGTCGTTCGTGATGCTCCAGCCCGGTCGCTTCTGGGCCGACGTGTGCCGGCACATCGACCGGCCGGACCTGATCGACGATCCGCGCTTCGCGAATGCGGAGGCGATCGGTGAGAACACCGCCGAGGCGGTCGCGATCCTCCGTGAGGTCATCGGCAGCAAGCCGCTCAGCGACTGGACTCAGCGTTTCGGCACCCTGTCGGGGCCGTGGGCGCCGATCCAGGACTCGCTCCAGGTGGTGAGCGACCCCCAGGTCCGGGCGAACGAGTACCTCATCAAGGCAGGGGAACTCGAACTCGTATCCAATCCCGTGCAGTTCGACGTCGCCGCTCCCGAAAGTGGCCCGGCGCCCGAGTTCGCTGCCCAGACCGAGGAGATTCTCCTCGAACTCGGGCTGGACTGGGAACGCATCATCGAACTCAAGACCGCGGGCGCAGTCACCTAGTTCGCAAGGAGGGATCATGCCCTACATCGCTTCGATCGGAACGTATCTGCCCTGCTGGGGATCGTCGGACAGCAGGGTCGCCGGTGACGACGAGGATGCCGTCACCCTCGCCGTCGAGGCCGGTCGTGCCGCACTCGAAGCGGGCGGATCCGCCGAGTACGTGGTCGTCGTGAGCCGGGACCTGCCGCTGATGGAGAGCAGCAATGCGGCGGTCCTGCTCGCGGGGCTCGGACTCGACCCCGAGCTCGAGGTGACCGAGCGTCTCGGTGGCGCACCGGCCGCACTCGACGCTCTGGGATCGGCTCGCCCCCGCACGCTCGTGATCGGCGTCGATATCGAACCTGCCGGGGCCGCAGCGGTACTGACGTCCGATCGCGGACTGCAGGTTCGCACGGCTGCACGGGTCTCGCGCAGCCTGCCGGTGCGGACACGGAGTGCGTCCGGCGACATCCACGACTACGGCGATCCGCGGCTGCTCGCGAAGCGCGGCTACCTCGCCTCGCTGTCGACGGCGTGGGTGGAGTCCCCCGCGATCGTGGCCGGGGTGACGTCGTCGGAAACCGGCCGTCTCGCGGCGACGCGGAGGCTGGACCTGCCCACCACAGGGGCGAGTTCGGGTCTGTTCGCTCTCGCGGCCATGGCCGAAGCCGGCATCACCGGGCCACTGGTCGGCGTGGAGCAGGCAAGCCTGTCGGGGCTGACGGTCGCCGACGGGGCGGTACAGGTGAACCGGCGGGAACGGCCGCCTCGGCCGAGACCGGCCTCCATCAGTACCGCCGAAGGGGAGATTCCGATCTCCCTGGCCGCGTACGAACGAGCATTCGAGGCGAAAGTCCGCTGGGAGGCAGGTCGTTTCGCGGACAGCGAGACTCTCGACTTTCCGCCCCGCTACCGCGTCGACGCCGACGGAACGCTGAACACCGGGTATCTACTCGTCGATCTTCCCCGGACCGGGACGGTGTACACCGAGGTCACCGTGCACATCCCGGTTCCGGGCCTGAGTACGCCCTATTCGCTGGTCGTCGTCGAACTCGACGACGTCGGAGTCCGCGCGCTGGTGCGGGTTACCGGAGCCGAAGCCGGCACGGCCGACATCGGTGACCGCGGCAGGCTGGTGTTGCGCCGGGTCGCTGTGCGGTCGGGCGTCCCGGATTACGGCTATGCGTTCGAGCCCGACGATGTCGGTACGGATGCGGAGGAGGCGGCATGAGAAACGTCGCAATCGTCGGCGCAGGAATGACTCCGTTCGCCGAGCATTTTGCGCTGGGTATGCGGGACCTGCTCCCGATGGCGTACTCCGAATGCGCTGCGAGCGTCGACAAGGGGATCGACAAGTCCGACCTGCAGGCCGCGTGGTTCGGCTCGATGGGCACCACGGACGGATTTCCGTCCGGCATCCTGGCGGACACGCTCGAGTTGCCGGAACTGCCGGTCACGCGCGTCGAGAATTCCTGTGCCACCGGGCACGACACGATCCGCAACGCGATGTTCGGGATCGCCTCGGGGGCGTACGACATCGCCCTCGTCATGGGTGCCGACAAGATCCGGGAGACGGCGTCGAAGGGCATGTTGTGGGAATGGGAGGCGATGACCCGGGACATGGCGTGGGACTACCCCCTCGGTCTCGCCCAGGCGGGTTTCGCACTCCACGTCCGGCGCTACCTGTACGAGTCCCCTGCCACCCGTGAGCACATGGCGATGGTGGCCGTGAAGAACCATCGCAACGGAATGACCAATCCGAAGGCCTGCCGGCGTTTCGAACTGACGGTGGAAGAAGTGCTCGCCGCGGACACCACGGTCACGCCGTTCGGGGTCTACGACTGCGCGCCTCAGAGCGACGGTGCCGCCGCGCTCATCCTCGTCGCGGACGACGTGGTCGATCGCTTCACGGACCGTCCTGTGTGGATCCGCGGTACCGGACTCGGCCTCGACTCCGTGATGCACCAGCACAAAGGGGATCTCACCACGCTGCCGGCGACTCGGCGTGCCGCGAAGCAGGCGTTCGCCGCGGCCGGGCTCGGTCCGGCGGACGTGGACGTCGCGGAGGTCCACGACTACTTCACCGGCATCGAACTCATCAGTTACGAGGATCTCGGTTTCGCGGAGAAATTCGAAGCGTTCAAGTTGCTGGAGTCCGGGGCCACCGATATCGGCGGTTCCCTTCCCGTGAACCCCAGTGGGGGTCTCAATACGAAGGGTCACCCACCCGGCGCGTCGGGGGTGGCGCAGTGTGTCGAACTCTTCGAGCAACTACGGGGACAGGCCGTCAATCAGGTCGACGGAGCACGAATCGGACTTGCGCACAATGTCGGAGGTCCGACAGCGGTTGCCGCCGTGACGATTCTGGAGGGGCCCGCAACTCGATAATCTCCGCCACCCGGACAGCCCGCGCCCACGCCACGTGGGTGTGGGCTGTTCGACGTTGCACGACTGTCTCGCTTCGACGTGTGCCGGCCGAATATGTTGCAGCACTGCAAGATTGCCGTTCTGTATTCTTTGCACACCATTCACCTTTCTAGTGAATCCGTATTGCCGTGCTCACAAACAAGACTTAATGTGTGGGTCATCACATGGAGTGCTCGGGTGGGTCTTGTTCTGTGTCGCCGCGTCCCACGGCTCCGGCAGCACGATGAAAGTTGAGTGTGGATGATTCTCACGATTTCGAAGAAAGTGGGCCGCAGCCTGCTGGTCGTCCTTCTGGTGACGATCGCGGTTGTCGCACTGCTCGGTCTTGCTCCGGGATCTGTCGCACAGGTCATCCTGGGCGAGAATGCAACACCCGAGGCTGTCGCCGCGATGGACGCCAAGCTCGGCCTCGACCAGCCGTTCTGGGCGCAGTACACGGGATGGCTCGCCGATGCGGTGCGCGGTGATCTCGGAACATCGCCGCTGACAGGGCAATCGGTCAGCGAGGCCATCGGTGAGCGACTTCCGGTGACGCTGCAACTCGCCGCTATGGGCTTGATCATCGCTCTCCTCGTCGCGCTCGTCATGGGCGTGGTTTCGGCGTCGCGCCCGGGTAGCAAGGTGGACCGCGGGATGAACGCGCTGTCGGCGGTCTTCCTGTCGGTGCCGGCCTTCATCGCCGGCCCGGTACTGATCTACTTCCTCGCGATTCAGCTCAACATCTTCCCGGTGATGGGATGGTCCCGGATCGAGGAAGGACTCGGTGAGAACCTGCGTGGCGCTCTGCTGCCGGCGCTGGCGATCGCGCTCACGGAGATCGCGGCATTCCACCGTCTGCTCCGCACCGATCTCATCGGCACGCTGCGTGAGGATTTCGTCGCCGCGGCCCGAGCCAAGGGAATGCCGTCCTGGTACGTGATGTTCCGGCACGCGCTGCGCCCCTCGTCCTTCTCGCTGATCACCGTCGCGGGCATCAACCTCGGCCGCCTCATCGGAGGCACGGTCATCGTCGAAACATTGTTCGGGCTCCCGGGTCTGGGGCAACTCGTTGCGTCGTCCATCACGTCGCGTGACGTGATCATGGTCCAGGGCATCGTGGTGTTCATCGCGGTCGTCTACGTGGGAATCAACACCCTTGTCGATCTCAGCTACCAAGTGATCGACCCGCGGGTCAGGAAGGTGGTCGGAGCATGACCCAGGTCGCGTTGGAGAAGAAGGACGAGGGGCGCCCCGTCGACGAGGTAGCCACGAAACTTCCGGATGTACCCGCGGTCAAGAAGACCCGGTCGATTCTGGTGTACCTGTCGATCGCGTGGCTGGTGATCATCATCGGTGCGGCGGTCTTCGCCGGACTCCTGCCCCTCGCTCCGTACAACATCCCGATCGGTCCGCCCCGCACGCCACCCGGCTTCGGTTCGCTGGACACGCTCCTCGGAACCGACACGCTCGGACGGTCCCTGCTCTCGCGTGTCGTCTACGGCGCCCAGGTGTCGCTCGTGATCGGTGCCGTCGCCGGCACAGTCGGCTTCGTCGTCGGCTCGCTGTTCGGGATGATCGCGGGATACTTCGGCAAGCGTGTCGACGCCGTGATCTCGCTCGTCGCCGACGCCATGCTCGCGTTTCCGCCGCTCATCCTGCTTCTCGCCCTGGCGTCGATCCTGACTCCGAGCGTCCAGACGATGCTCTTCGGGCTCGGCTTGCTGGCGATTCCGTCGTTCATCCGGTTGTCCCGGGCCAACACCCTGGCGTGGTCCTCACGCGAATTCGTCAGAGCGGCAAAGAACATGGGTGCGGGGAACGGGCGCATTCTCTTTCGAGAGATCATGCCGAACGTTCTCGCCCCGCTGGCGTCGTACATGCCGATCGTGATCGCTGCCCTGATCGTCGCCGAGGGTTCTCTGAGCTTCCTCGGGCTGGGCATTCCACCACCCCAGCCCAGTTGGGGCGGCATGATCAACGACGGCAAGGACGCCATCGCGACGTCCCCGCACCTCGTCTTCGTGCCTGCCCTCGTCATCTTCTTCACGGTGTTCGCTCTCAATCAGGTAGGCGACCACCTCCGCACCAAGTACGACCGGACGCTGCACGACTGAGTTGGCCTCGAACCGGTTGTATTCGAACATTTTCCACATGAGAGGTCGAGAATGATACGACACAGACGTCTGGTGGCCGCGTTCGCGGCCGCATGCTCTGCCGCACTGGTGCTGGGGGCATGTGGGAGCGGCGATTCCGCTTCCGCTTCCAACGCCGCCCAGAGCACCGTGGACGCGGGCGACCCCGTAGCCGGTGGTACCGGTCGCATCCTGCAGATGGGTGAACCACGCTCGCTCGACCCCGCGGCGCTGTCCAACACCTGGGCCCACCAGCCCACTCTCGGCAATGCCCTCTACGGCACATTGATGGTCACGGCCAACGACACGCTCGAACTCGAGTACAAGATGGCGACCGACTTCTCGACTGCCGACGGCGGAAAGACCTTCACGCTGGCGTTGCGGCCCGACCTCGCGTTCAGCGACGGTAGCCCGCTCGACGCCGCGGCCGTGAAGTTCAATTGGGACCGGCTCAAGGACCCCGCACTGGGATCCACAACGATCCGGCAGGCTGTGCAGATCGAATCGACCGAGGTGGTCGACCCGACGACGATGCGTGTGACGATGGTCGAGCCGAACCCCCAGTTCGGCCAGGCGCTCGTTGCCGGCGCACTCAACTGGATCGCATCCCCGGCCGCACTCGAGAAGGGTGCTGCGGCATTCGACGAGAATCCCGTCGGAGCCGGACCTTTCACGCTCGTGAGCTGGACGCGTCAGGACTCGATCGAGCTCGAGAAGAACGCCGGGTACTGGGACGCGCCGAAGCCCTATCTCGACAAGCTTGTGATTCGCACCGTGGCCGACGCCAACCAGCGTTCCAACGCGATGACCACCGGTGGGGCCGACCTCACCACGGAGACGAGCTGGACCAATATCAACAAGGCCGAGGCCGCCGGCCTGCAGTACCTGGTCGCGTCGACCGGTGGTGGCCAGTTCGCCGGTATGAATCAACGCCGCGCACCGTTCGACGACGCCCGGGCACGACGTGCCGTGTCGCTCGCTGTCGATCTCGACGCCGTGAACACCGTGGTCTACAACGGTGAGGGCGAAGTGCCGAAGACCTTGTTCCCCGAGGATTCCCCGTACTACGCCGATATCCCCTTGAGCACGACGGATGCCGCCGAGGCACAGCG
This sequence comes from Rhodococcus sp. 7Tela_A2, assembly GCF_049311045.1. Classification (NCBI taxonomy): domain Bacteria; kingdom Bacillati; phylum Actinomycetota; class Actinomycetes; order Mycobacteriales; family Nocardiaceae; genus Rhodococcus; species Rhodococcus sp. 7Tela_A2. Next base: position 17,020 of record NZ_JAXION010000060.1, read on the forward strand.
TCTCTTCGATGAGCTCGCCGCGGAGGGCAAGCCGGTGTCGTTCACCTTCCTGTCCTACCCGACAAGCGAGAGTCGCGTGCTGGGTGAGGCAATCCAGGCTCAGCTCAGTGCATTCCAGAATGTGGAGATGAAGGTCGAGGTGGCCGATTTCCCCGCGGTGACAGCACGTGCGGGTGCCCGCGACTTCGACATGCTCGTCTCGTCCACGATCACCCAGGATCCGGATTACGCGCTGACCATGGCGTTCGACTCGCAGTCGAGCGGCAACTTCATGGGCGTGAACAATCCGGAACTCGACGCCGCGCTCGAGCGGGGCCGGTTCGGCCAGACCGCCGAGGAGCGCAAAGCGGCGTACGACGAGGCACAGCAGATCATCGCCGACACCGTGGTGGGTCTCTGGTACGTCCGGGCGTTGCCGTCGGTGACCTTCGGCAAGAACCTGCACGGCGCACAGATTTACACACTCGGGTCTCCTCTTCCCGAAGAGTTCTGGATCAGTAACTAGCCGACACGAGGAAAGGGCCGGCTCGCCGTGAATGCTCAGCCGCTTCTCGAAGTGAGAAATCTACGTGCCTACATCGGTACGCCGCGTGGCACCGTCCGTGCAGTGGACGACGTGTCGCTCGACCTGGATTCCGGACAGGCGCTGGGTATCGTCGGCGAGTCCGGCTCCGGCAAATCGGTGATGGCCCGCGCGATCATGGGGCTCATGCCTCCGCGTTCGGGTCGATCCGGCCACGTGACGTTCAGGGGCCGTGACCTGCTGTCCCTGACGAAGAAGGAGAAGCTGGAGATCTGGGGAAACCAGATCGCCATGGTTTTCCAGGACCCGGGGCGTTCGCTCAACCCGGTGGTCAAGGTCGAGCGTCAGCTCACCGAGGGGATGCGGCGGCATCTCGGGGTGAGCCGGTCCGAAGCGCGGACCCGAGCGTTGAAGCTTCTCGAAGAAGTAGGCGTTCCGGACCCCGAACGACGGCTGGGCAACTATCCCCACGAGATGTCCGGCGGTATGCGCCAGCGCGTGATGCTCGCGATCGCGCTGGCATGTGAACCGGATCTGCTCATCGCGGACGAGCCGACCACCGCCCTCGACGTCACCGTGCAACGGCAGATCCTGGACCTGCTCCGCCGCGTCCAACGCGACCGGGACATGTCGATGATGCTCATCAGCCACGACCTCGCCGTCGTCGCCGGTCGCACGGACCGCGTGGCGGTGATGTACGCGGGACGGCTCGCGGAGGTGGGATCCACCCGAGAGGTGTTCGATGCGCCGATGCATCGCTACACCCACGCGCTCCTGGGGGCGACACCGACGATCGATCACGAGCGGCACGCACCGCTGCGCCTGATCGAGGGGTCGCTGCCCGATCCCACCGATCCGCCTCAGGGGTGCCGATTCGCGCCGCGCTGCACCCATGTTGCGGACGAGTGCACCGTCGCGCCGATCGGTCTCGAATCGGTCGGTATCGACCATGAGGTCGCATGTCTGCGTCCCGTCGTTCCGGCGGTCGGCGCTGTATCCGGAGGTGAATCGCATGGCGGGTAGTGGTACCGCTCATCTGCGGGGCGAAGAGGCCCTGCTCAGTGTTCAGGATCTCGTGGTGGAGTACCCGACGGATGCCGGCACCGTACAGGCGGTGTCGAAGATCAGCTTCGACGTACTGGCCGGCGAGACGCTGGGAATCGTCGGCGAATCGGGATGCGGCAAGTCGACGACCGGCCGCGCCGTCCTCCGGCTCGACCGGGTGACGTCGGGGCGAATCCGCTTCGGAGAAGAGTGGATCGAGGGTGCGAGCGAAAAGCACATGCGTTCGCTCCGCCGGGATATGCAGATGATCTTCCAGGACCCGGTGTCCTCGCTCAATCCCCGCCGCGCCGTCAAGGACATCGTGGTCGAGGGGATGACCATTGCGGGCGCGTCGTCCGAGTCACGCGAGAAGGCCTCGGCGTCGGTTCTCGAGCAGGTCGGTCTCCCGGGCGACCGATTCGCGAACGTGCTCCCACGGCAGTTGTCCGGGGGACAGGCGCAGCGCGTGGCGATCGCGCGGGCGCTCGCGCTCGAGCCGAGGCTCCTCATTTGCGATGAACCTGTGTCGGCCCTGGACGTTTCGGTGCAAGCGCAGATCCTCAACCTCATCGAGGAACTGAAGACGAAGTTCGCTCTGACGGTGGTGTTCATCGCCCACGATCTCGGGGTGGTACGCACCGTCAGCGACAACGTGATGGTCATGTACCTCGGCAAGGTGTGTGAATTCGGTGATTCGATCGAGATCTACGATGATCCCGCTCATCCGTACACGCGCGCCCTACTCGATTCGGTTCCCCTGACCGATCCCGAGAAAGCGTTTGCAGGGCCGGCTCTGGCGGGCGACGTACCGTCGCCCCTTGCGCCTCCGACGGGATGCCGGTTCAGGACCCGCTGCCCGAAGGCCCAGGATCGTTGCGCCGAGGAAGAACCCGAGATGCGGGAGGTACGGCCGGGACAGTTTGCGGCGTGCCACTTCCCGTTGCCGTCGGTCACGGGACGGAAGAACCTTTTCGAGACGGTGGAGTCCGAACCTGCCGAGACGGAAGCCGTGGAGATCGAAACGGGGGACACCGAAAGGGGCGACACCGAAACGGGCGACACCGAACTGGTGAACGCCGATGGGTGACGGTGGTTCCCGGAGCACCGGGCGCCTGTGAATGCCGTAGTGCCGGCCGTCCGGACCGGTCCGACCATCTGGGTGCTGGTCTTTGCCGGAATCGTCACCACGCTGATGTCCACGTTGGTGATTCCGCTCCTCGTCGACTTGCCGGAACTACTCGGAACAAGTCCCGCGAATGCGTCCTGGGTCGTCACGGTGACCTTGTTGTCCGGAGCGGTCGCCACTCCCGTGACCGGCCGGCTGGGCGACATGTACGGCGCACGACGGATCCTGCTGCTGTGCACGGTGCCGCTGATCCTCGGGTCGTTCCTGTGTGCGATGTCGTCGAGCCTGGCACCCATGCTCGTCGGACGCGCACTGCAGGGCGCAGGATTCGGCATCGTTCCGCTCGGTATCAGCGCACTGCGCTCGCTGGTCTCTCCCGAGCGCCTGGGATCGGCGATCGCACTGATGAGTTCGTCGCTGGGCATCGGCGGAGCACTCGGACTTCCGGTCGCCGCAATCGTCGCGCAGACCACGAGCTGGCGAATGTTGTTCTGGGGAGTCGGAATCCTCAGCGTGGTGATGGCGATCCTCATCGCATGGGTCGTACGGGACACACCGGCGAACGAGCACAGGGGCAAGTTCGACGGATTCGGCGCGTTCGGTCTGTCGGTGGCACTGGTATGCCTGTTGCTCGCGGTGTCCAAAGGCGGTGACTGGGGATGGACCGCGGGACTGACCTTGACGCTGCTCGCGGTGTCCATCGTGGTGCTTCTCGGCTGGGGACGTTGGGAGCTTCGAGCCGACAGTCCTCTGGTGGACCTCCGGGTGGCGATGGGCAACCGGGTGCTCGTGACCAATATCGTCACCATCCTGATCGGCTTCTCGATGTACTTCCAGGCCTTGCTCGTCCCTCAGATCCGGGTGCTGCCCGAGTCCACGGGATACGGCCTGGGGCAATCGATGATCGTCATGGGACTCTGGTGTGCGCCCGCCGGCCTGCTGATGATGGTGATCTCACCACTGGGCGCACGCCTCACGACCGCGCGTGGTCCCCGGACGACGCTCTGCACCGGTTGCCTGATGATGGCCGCGGCATACGGTTCGTCGCTGTTCATGATGGGATCGACCTGGGGACTGCTGGTGATCACCTGTTGCATCGCTGCGGGAATCGGGCTGGCCTACGGTGCAATTCCGACTCTGCTCATGGGAGCGGTGCCGCTGACGGAGGTCTCGTCCGCGAACAGCGTCAACACGTTGCTGCGTTCGCTGGGCAGTACGGTATCCGCAGCGGTCGCAGGAGTTGTCCTGGCACAGATGAGCATCATGTTCGCAGGCAACACGATTCCCACCGAGAACGGATTCCTCGTGGGCATGCTGATCGGTGGCGCCGCGGCACTTCTCGCGGCGCTCGCCACCGTGGCGATCCGCGGAGCGCAACCCGGCGGTACGGAGACCCCGGTTCCCGGCATCGCGGCACAGTCGCCGGCCGATGCCTCGTCGCGCTCCGCGGTCACCGGCCCGGGGACAGCGTCCGCACGGTGAGTGCGTCGAGCAGAGGAACTTGTCAGGCAGAGGGACTTGTCAGGCAGAGAGCTTACTGAGGGGATGCTCCGACGACACGCGACGCGGTCGCGCCCGGTCGCCGGACCGGATATCGATCGTGCTGAGGCGGTCGTCGCAGATCCGGACGAGGTCCGTGAGGACCTGCGGGTCGAGCCGGTTCCAGCGGTGTTTGGTCAGGAGCCTGCGTAGCCGATGGAAATAGTCCTCGGGGGATATCCCGAAGGTGACGAAGATGTCTTCGTCGGGCCCGCCGTTCCAGTGGCGCCACTTTACGGCGAAGGCGAGTAGTGCAGCTTCATCGGTCATCGCGCCGTCTCCTTCTATTGTGGGGGTGTGGATGCACTGCGCATCAACGCAATTGGTCCTTCATGACTTTGCCCGTCGCGTTCAGTGGCAGGGCTTCGAGATACTCGATGGCCCGAGGGGCCTTGAACCCGGCCATTCGCTCCCGGCTCCAGGCGAGCAACTCCTCCGGCGGTACCGGATTCGCCGACACGACGAATGCCTTTGCGACCTGTCCGAGGCGCTCATCCGGGATACCGATCACGGCGACCTGGTCGACGGCCGGGTGTTCGAGCAGGAACCCCTCGATTTCCGCGGGATATGCATTGAAGCCACCGACTATGAACATGTCTTTCTTTCGGCCGACGATCCGCAGGCGGCCGTCGTCGTCCAGCGTCCCGAGATCTCCGGTATGCAACCAGCCTTCGAGGTCGACAGCTTCCGAGGTTGCCTCCGGATCGTCGAAATAGCCCTGCATGACATTGTAGCCACGGATGAGCACTTCTCCGTCGTCCGCAATGCGGACTTCTATTCCCTCACAAGGAATCCCGACCGTAGTGGCGATTTGTTCGAAAGTGTCGCCGGGCCGGGATGCGGTGGCCGTACCGGCTTCGCTCAGCCCGTACCCGGTCATGATGGTTCGAAACGGCAGTTCGTTGCTGATACGCCGGATCAGATCGACGGGGATGTCTGCCGACCCGGTCACCGCTGCACGCAACGACGAGAGGTCCCGTGTGCCCTGTGCGGCCAGAAGGGACTGGTAGAGCGTCGGTGGGCCCGGAAGTACGGTGACCCGTTCGCGTTCGACCAGTTCGAGAACTCTGTCGACATCGAGAACGGGCACCGGGAGTACGGTGGCGCCCCGGATCATCGACGCGATCAGGCCGGCTTTGTAGCCGAACATGTGGAAGAAGGGGTTGACGACCATATATTTGTCGCCCTTGCGGAGATCGGCGAGGTCGCACCACTCCGAGAACATCCGGAGAGTCTGGGTGTGGTTCATCATGACGCCCTTGGGACGTCCGGTGGTTCCCGAGGTGTACATGATGTCGGCGATATCGTTGCCGCTCAGCCTGCGGGCGAAGGGATTTCCGCTCTCCAGGAATCCCGACCTCATATCGAACGTAGGCACTCCTGCCGGCGTCCGGAATTCGGTACCGAGGAAGCCGTTCTGGACGAGCACGGCCTTCGCTCCGCTTCGGCGGATGATGTCGCCGGCCTCATCCTCTTTGTAGCGCGTGTTGACGGGGACGAGGATTCCGCCCGCCGCGAGCAGCCCGAAGGCCGCGACGATCCATTCTGCGGAGTTGGGGGCCCAGATCGCTACCCGGTCACCCTTGTCGATGCCGGCCGCGGCGAATGCTCCTGCGGCCCGGCGGATGCGGGCGGTGAGCTCGGTGAAGGTGAGCCGGAGGTCCCCGTCGACGACCGCTTCGGCATCGCCGAAGCGGTCGTCCGTGCTGAGGACCATCTCGGGGATGGTCCGCCAGGTCATACCTTCAGCAGCCTCGCGAGATTGCCACCCATGACCAGCTTCTGATCCTCGAGGGGAAGATGCTGGATGTGGTCGATGTAGCTGGTCGGCTCGGCCAGTCCCTCGGGGTGGGGGTAGTCGGACCCGAAGAGCACGCGCTCGGCACCGATGAGGGCCGTCAGCTTGCTGAAGTCCTCTTCCCAGAACGGGCTGACGTGGATGCTCTTCTTGATCGCTGCGACCGGGTCCTGCATGCCGAAGCCCTCGGGGGCCTTCTTGTAGACGTCGGCGAGGGTCTGCAGCACGTGCGGCAGCCAGGACGCGCCGTTCTCGATGACTGCGATCCGCAGCTCGGGGAATCGGAACAGTGCACCGTGGCAGACCCACGACGCCACGGCATCCTGAATCGGACGCCATTCGCTGACCATGCGGAACGCGTTCGTGACGAACGGGAGCATTTCTTCGCCCGTGCCGTCCCACTCCTGGTTGTACCGTGCGTAGCCACTGTCGGACGAGTGCTGGGTGACCAGGACGTCGAGTTCGACGACGCGCTTCCAGAACGGATCGAACTCCGGGAGTGCGAACGAGCGCGGACCCTTGTAGCCGGGAACCGGTGCGGGCCGGACGAGGATCGCCTTCGCGCCGCGCTCGACACACCACTCGAGCTCTTCGATCGCCTTGTCGACGATCGGCAGGCTGATGACCGGGACGGTGAAGATGCGGTCCTTGTAGTTGAATCCCCAGGTCTCGTACAGCCACTGGTTGAGTGAGTGGACGACCGCGTGGATCAGCTCGGGGTTGTCGCGCATGCGCTCTTCGACGAGGCTGGCCAGCGTCGGGAACATCAGAGTGCGGTCGATCTGGAGTTCGTCCATGAGCTCGAGACGCGCAGCGGGTTCACGGAAGGCGTCGATCGACTTCATCGGCTTGCCGAAGATCTCCCGCTTGCTCTTGCCCTCGGGATTGCCGTTCTTGAAGTAGTCCTCCATCGCTCCGGGACGAGCGACCACCTCGAAGGTGGGGTTGGGGATGTACTCGCTGATCTGATTGCGGATCGCGATCTTCGTGCGGCCGTCGACCTGCACGTACTTGATGGCGCCCTTGTACTTCTCCGGGAGGAACTTGGTGAGGGCTTCCTCGGTCTCGTACAGGTGGTTGTCCGCATCGAACAGCGGATACGGCAATTCTTTCGGTGACATAGATCCTCCTTCTCCTGTTGTGAGAATACTATTCTCTTCCGCGGGAGGCCGCAATATCCCCGCGCACCCGGAACTTCTGGATCTTGCCGCTCGCGGTGCGGGGGAACTCCGTCACTTCGTGCAGTTCCTCGGGCCACTTCTGCTTCGCGATACCCGAGGCCCGGAAGTGTTCGCGCAACTCGTCGAGCGTGGGCATCGCGTGCCCCGGATGAAGCCTCAGTACGGCCGCAGCATGTTCACCCAGGCGCTCGTCGGGGGCGGAGACGACCGCGGCCTCCGCAACCGACGGAAGCGTGAGCAGTACTTCTTCCACCTCGAGGGCGCTGATGTTCTCGCCGCCCCGGATGATGAAGTCGGCCTTACGGTCGGTGATCGTCAGGAAGCCGTCGTCGTCCAGCACCCCGATGTCGCCCGTGTGATACCACCCGTCCTCGTCGAACATGCGGGCAGTGAGTTCGGGGTCGGTGTAGCCCATGCAGAGATCCGGTCCGCGGCTCAGGATCTCGCCGTCCTCGGTGAGGCGGATCTCGACTCCCGGTGAGACGCAGCCGTCGGTGAAGAGCCGCTTGTCGACGGGATGGGTCACCAGCGAACTCGTGATCGACGGATGCTCGGTGCTCCCGTACGCCCGGAACACGGTGATCCCGAGCGAGTCGAGCCGGCGGGTCACCGCGCCCGGAACTGTCGAGCCGCCGAGACCGGCGTACTTCATGTACTTCAGGTGCCGGCCGGGATCGAAGTCCGGGTGATCGAGGAGGCTGGTGACGAAATAGGTCGCGCCGCCGCCGATGACCAGGCCGTCGCTCTCCATGAGTTCGATTGCGCGAGCGGGGTTCCACACGTCGAGCAGGTTGATGGGGGAGTTGTCGAGCAGAGGGATCAGGAAGGCATTGACCATGCCGATGAAGTGCCCCACCGGTGCGCCTGTGAGCTGCGTGCCCCGGTCGGCGGGATAGCGGGCGGCGAGTTGCCGCGTCTCGAATCCGAGGGTGCGGTGGCTGTGGACCACGCCTTTGGGATCACTCGTGGTGCCGGAGGTGAAGGCGAGCAGTGCCGGCGCCGCGGGGTCGGTGGGGAGAACGCCTTCGAAGGGTTCGGCGTCGAGCAGGTCGTCGAAATCGCGCCCGACCACGCCGACGATCGGGATGTCGGCGCAGAGGTCGGGCTGGTACTCGGTGTACCCGAACCGCTCGGCGCACACGAAGACCTTGGGCGAGGACTCGCGCAGGATGAACCCGAGTTCCTTGCGGCCGTAGAAGTGCACGATCGGCACCACGGTCGCGCCGAGGAAGGACGTCGCCCAGAAGACGGCGGCCGCTTCCATCCAGTTCGGCAACTGGAACGCCACCACGTCACCGGGGCCGACGCCGCGCCGGCGCAGGCCTGCAGCGAGACGACGCGCGACGATTTCGACCTCACCGACTGTTCCCGACCAGGGCCGCACGTCGGAGTGGACCCGGAACTCGATGTCCGGGGCGGCCTTCAGGCCACGAGCCAGCATGTCGCCGATGGTCTCGCGTGTCCACCACCCTTCGTGCTCGTAGCGTTCGACCAATTCGGGGGGCAACTGCCGCATCGTGGGAGCTCCAAGGTCAAGGGGTGAGACCGCTCTGCCGTGCGTCGCAGCGCTCGGAGTCGGCTTCGGTCATATGCGAGCATGTTATTCTCCGATTTCCAGAATTCCAATATCAATTTGGAGAACAGAGCTATGGTCGATCTCGAACTCGAAGACGGACTGGCGATTGTCACGATCGATCGCCCCCACGCCCGCAACGCGATTGCGCCCGAGACCATGGACCAGCTCGAGAAGGTTCTCGACGCCGCTGCCGGCGCGCGTGCGCTGGTCATCCGAGGTGCGGGCGACAAGGCTTTCGTATCGGGCGGTGATCTCAAGGAACTGGCAAAACTGCGCACCCATGAGGAGGCCGCCGAGATGGCGCGCCAGATGCGGGCGATCTGTGATCGGATCGCGGAGTTCCCCGCGCCCGTCGTTGCGGCACTGAACGGGCATGCGCTCGGCGGGGGTGCCGAGGTCGCGGTGGCCGCGGATATCCGGGTCGCCGCCGACGACATCAGGATCGGGTTCAATCAGTCCACGCTCGCGATCATGCCCGCGTGGGGTGGGGCAGAACGGCTCGCGTCGCTCGTGGGCAGGGGCAGGGCTCTGATGCTGGCGGGTTCCGGCACCATCCTCCGTGCCGAAGAAGCCGAGCGAGTGGGACTCGTCGATCGTGTCCTCCCGCGCGAGACGTTCGACGAAGGGTGGCGGGGGGGGGGCCGCCCCCCCGCCCCCCACACCGCC
>NZ_JAXION010000061.1:0-26281 GCF_049311045.1 Rhodococcus sp. 7Tela_A2
CCCGCCCCGGGGGCCCAGCCGCGCCACTGGGTGGTGATCGTCCAGGGGTGAGGCGACTTCGGCTTCGGCGTCCGGCGCGCGATCCGTCCCGCCACCGCGTACACGCGGTCGCCCCGGGCGTAGGTGCCGAACACCTCCGCGGTGTCCGCGTCGACCGCGTGCACCCGGGTCCGGAGCAGCACCGCGGCTCCCGCAACCCCGGTCGGGGAGGTGCGCGACGCCGTGACCGCCTCGACGAGCGTCGGTTCGAGTACCGCCGCGAGCTGGGTGACGGCGCGTCGCCCGTCGACGACCTCGAGGATCAGCCGCAGGGCCACCTCCGCGAACCTGTGCGCGGTGGCATCGACCCGAGGTACTGCGTCGGCGTGCGCGACCGGGGCGCGAGCCGAACCGGCGGGACGGCCGGATCGCCCGTCGTGCGGCGTGGCGCGCGGCGCGGCGTGGGGCCGGCACCGGACGCACTGCCCGGGAGGCTGCGATTCCTGTGGTGGCGGCTCGAAGCGAGGGATGCGGCGTACGTAGCGGCCGGTGTGCAGATCCGTCATGTCATGTCTCCCGGGCGTGGACGGCGCCGGCTCGGCGGCCGGTGCAGGGATCGCGCCTGTGCGGCGCGATGAGGTCCGGGAGAGGACGGACCGCCGATATCGTGACATATCCGGCGGGTCCGCGCTCGCCGTACATCTCGCGGCCGACCCGGGTGATGTCGCCACCGCGACGCGGCCGGGTGCGATGTGCACTCTGCGTCAGCCGTCCACGAATACGCTCTGCTGGTTGTCGTGGACGCCGGTGAACATTTCGGTCGGGGTGAGGGGCCGTGACGCCACCGTAGGCATGATCCCTTCGCGATGAGCGAGGTGAACCATGCTCTCGAGCCGCCCGGAGTACTCGGCGGGTTGGTCGACCATCCAGGTGATGCCCTCGGCGGCCACGGAACTCGGTTCGAAGGTGCTGTGGTCCACGCCCGGCAGGTTGGCGAGAGTGCCCTCCGATGCGACCGGAGCGTCGATGCGGAAGCAGTTGACGGCGATGTGGTCCGGTGCGAGTTGCCGAGCGAGGTCGATTGTCATCCTTTCGAGCCCGACCTTGGCGATGCCGTAGGACATCAGGCCCGGCACAGGTTTCAGCGCGGCCAGGGAGGACACGTTGAGGATGCGACCCCCACCGGCGGCACGGAGGTGCGGGACGGCAGTACGGATGGCGATCAGCGGGGCATCGAGGTCGATCGCCATCACCAGATCGTGGCGACGCAGCGGGACGTCGATGTCGCCGACGAAGGTGACGCCCGCGTTGTTGACCAGCACATCGAGACGCCCGAGTTCGGCGACGGTCTGTTCGACCATCGCCGCGACCTGTTCGCGGTCCGACAGGTCCACCGGCACGGCGATCGCGGTGCCTCCACGGGCACGAACGGCGTCGACGACGTCGTCGAGCGTCCCGGGGGTGCGGCGAGGGTCGGTTCGCGTCGAGCGGGCGGCGCAGGCCACCGCGTACCCGGCGTCGGCGAGCGCGAGAGCCGTCGCCGCACCCACCCCTCGGCTGGCGCCGGTGACGAGCGCGACTTTGGCCAGAATTCTATTCTCCATTTCCGGAACTATATTTGCGAGTGGGTTGCGGTACAAGAGGTTGTCCCTTCGAACACCGGAGAACGCATGACCGAAGACAGTGCCGTCGCCGGGGACTTCGTGTTCAGATATGGCCTCTCGGCTCTGGTGACCGGTGCGTCGTCCGGTATCGGCCGGTCGTTCGCCCGCCATCTGGCAGAAGCCGGTCTGGACCTGATACTCGTCGCGCGCCGACTCGACCGGCTCGAGGATCTCGCGGCCGAACTCCGCTGCCGGCACGGCGTCGAGGTGACTGTGCACGAAGTGGATCTCTCGGATCCCGCCGCCGTCGACCGACTGCTCGAGCAAGAGGCGACCACCGACATCGGTTTGCTCGTCAGCAATGCCGGGTTCGGGGTGAAGGGCCCGTTCGAGGACGGTGACACGGCCACGCTCGCCGCCATGCTCGCGGTCAACTGCCAGGCACCGACACGGTTGGCGCATGCCCTCGTTCCGCGGTTGAGGCGACGTGGCCGTGGCGGTGTCGTGTTCACCAGTTCGGTGGAAGGACTCCTCGGCTGCCCGTATTCTGCCGCGTACTCGGCGACGAAGGCCTACGTGAATGCGCTCGGCGAAGGCCTCTGGGGAGAGCTGACTCCCGCGGGGATCGATGTGCTGACACTCTGTCCGGGAGCGACCGACACCGAGGCACCGCGGCTTCAGGGTATCGATCCGGCAACCTTGCGACACCTGATGGATCCGGACGACGTCGCCCGGGGCGCACTCGAGAATCTGAACAACGGACCGACCTACGTACCGAGCGAGCACTATCGCGCACAATTCGACACCCTCGTGACGATGCCCCGCCGGCAGGCGCTCGCGGCAATGGCGGCGAGCCTGCGGGTCTGACGCCGCGGCTCACCCGCAGGTCCGTCTATGCGCGGACGGCGAAACATCTAGGGTGAGGCCGTGCTGCGTGGACTGGTGCTCGACTTCGGTGGCGTGCTCGCCGGCCCGGATACGGACCCCGAGGCACTCGCGGCGGTGGTCGCCGAGTTGCGCCGCCGCGGGGTGCGCACCGCGATCCTGAGCAACGATCCCGGTGGCCCGCACGCACAGTGGTTGCGGGATCTCGCCGGGACCTTCGTCGACGCGGTGGTGCTGTCGGGGGATGTGGGGGTCGCCAAGCCCGATGCCGAGAGCTTCCGGCTCGTCGCCGAACGCCTCGGGCTCGCACCTTCCGAATGCGTCTTCGTCGACGACCTGGCGGGCAACGTGCGGGGCGCCGTGGCTGCGGGGATGGTCGGCGTCCACCATGATGGTCCCCACACCGTGATGGCCGAATTGGCTGTTCTCTTCGGCATCGCCGCAGGACGATCCGGGCAACCCGGAAGTGAGGGGGACGTTCGGCAATGACGAGTCGGATGACGGCGCAGGACGCGTCGTACTACTACCTGGAGACGAGCAACACGCCGATGCACATCGGCTCGCTGGCGATTCTCGAGCCGCCCGACGGGGGAGTTCACTACGACCGGGTGCTCGAGTTGGTCGAGCAGCGGCTCGCGGAGGTTCCGCGTTACCGCCAGAAAGTGCGTGAGGTGGCCTTCGGGCTCTCCCGGCCGGTGTGGATCGACGACCGGGACTTCGACATCACGTACCACGTCCGCAGATCCGCGGTCCCGCGTCCGGGCACCGACGATCAGTTGCACGACCTCGTCGCCCGGCTGATCTCGAGACCCCTCGACCGGACCCGCCCGCTGTGGGAGATGTACGTCGTCGAGGGGCTTGCCGGCGACCGCTGCGCAGTGTTCACCAAGTCTCATTCGGCGCTGGTCGACGCCGAGCAGTCGCTCGAGATCGGCCAGGTGCTGTTCGACCGGGACGCGATTCCGCGCGAGGTGCCGGAAGAGTTGTGGATGCCGGAGCAGGAACCGTCGGAATCGGCGTTGCTCGTCGGAGCACTCGCCGAACTGGTCGCGCGGCCCGGTGAAGGCGTGGCCGCGGTGCGGTCGGCGGTGGGCAACCTTGCGTCCACGCTCACCGAAACCGTGGACGCGGTGAGCCGTATCGCCCGCACCGCGGCGCAGTCCGCCCCCGAATCGCCGCTGAACGCGTCGATTTCCCGCAGCAGGCGTTTCGCTGTCGTGGAGTCCGACCTCGAGCCGTACCGGAAGATTCGTTCCCGATACGGCTGCACGGTCAACGACGTGGTGCTCGCCGTCATCGCCGGGGCACTGCGGTACTGGCTGCTTTCCCGCGGCGAGCCGCTGACCGAGGCCACCGTCGTCCGCTCGATGGTTCCCATGTCGGTCTACGTGCGTGACGCCGGCGGCGAGGGTACGGACGGGACGACCACGGTGCATCCTCAAGGCGAGGTGTCGTCGTTCCTCGTCGACCTCCCGGTCGGGGAGCCGAACGCCGTCGTGCGGCTGTCGCACATCGCCCACGCCGGGGAGGCGTACGCGCGGGAGCGCAGGCGGGTCGCGGCGCAGTCCATGATCCGGCTGTCCGGGTTCGCGCCGGCGACCATGCACGCGGTCGGAGTGCGCGTCGCGTCGGGTTTCTCGCAGCGCGTGTTCAATCTCATGATCACCAACGCTCCGGGGCCGCAGTATCCGCTGTATCTGGGAGGGGCACGACTGCTCGGGATGTATCCGGTCTCGCCGTTGCTCAAGAATCAGGCCCTGAGTGTCGCGCTGACGTCGTACGACGGAAAGATCTACTACGGTTTGAATGCGGACCGCGATGCCATGCCCGACGTGCATGTGCTGACGTCGCTGCTGCACGAATCGCTCGAGGAGTTGTCGGATGCCAGTAGGTGAGAAGTGACGCGTGTCTATGTACCGGCGACGCTCGGGATGCTGCAGCGTCTCGTCGCCGAGAACGAGCTCGACGCGGTGGGGCGTACAGCGTTCGCGGTAACGCCCACCTTGCGTGAGGCCTACACCTCCGGCGACGACGACGAGCTCGCGGAGGTGGCCATGTCCGAGGCAGCGCGTGCCTCGGTGCGGCTGCTGGCTGCCGAGGACACCGGGGCGACCCCGGAGTTCGGGACGCGGCGTGTCGTGATCGCCGCGGATGTCGAGGGCGCAACCCCGCGCCCCGATCTCGACGACGCCGTGGTGCGCCTCGCCGGGCCGATCCCGATGAGCGCCGTCGCGTCCGTGCACGTGGATCTGAAGGCCGCGGAAGCGGACGTCGCGCGTGCGATGGAGGTTGTCGACGCGGGCGATCTGGGCGACGAGGAGGCCGAGTTCGTGCTCGGCGACGCCGAGGATCACGAACTGGCGTGGTACGCGGCGCAGGAGTTGCAGTTCCTGCTGGAATTGCTCTGACCGCTCGGAACGAGGATGCTTGTGAGTGGAGTCTCCACGTAACCTACGGAACCGTAACCTCTGATAACCTTCGCGGTCGTAGTTCCAGCGTGAGGAGAATCGGTCGATGGGTTTCAAGGAATGGATCGAAAGGCCCGCGGCCCATGTGGCACCGGGTGAGCGATCTCTGTCCAACGTGGTGCGAGGCGCGGTCGCGCGACTCACGACCCCACTGTTGCCCGATGATTATCTGCACTTGATCAACCCGTTGTGGTCGGCGCGTGAGCTTCGTGGGCGCATCGTCGAGGTCCGTTCCGAGACCCCCGACTCCGCAACCATCGTCATCAGGCCCGGCTGGGGCTTCGACTTCGGGTACTCGCCCGGTCAGTACATCGGCATCGGCCTGCACATCGACGGCAAGTGGCATTGGCGGTCGTACTCGCTGACCTCCACCCCGATCCGCACCGACAAGGTCATCTCGATCGCGGTGAAGGCGATGCCCGAGGGGTTCCTGTCGAGCCATCTCGTCGGTGGTGTGCCGGAAGGCACAATCGTGCGCCTCGCGGCTCCGCAGGGCGACTTCGTTCTTCCTGATCCGCCGCCCGAGAAGATCCTGTTCCTGACGGCCGGCAGCGGCGTCACACCGATCATGTCGATGCTCCGCACCCTCGATCGGCGTGCGGCCGACCGTGGCGTCGACATTGCCGACGTTGTGCATGTGCACTCGGCGCCCACCGCCGAGGACGTGATGTTCCGGTCCGAACTCGAGCAGTTCGACGCCAACCACGACCGCTACCGCTGCCACCTGCAATACACGCGTGAACAGGGCAAATTCGCCCTGTCGCAGCTAGACGAGGTATGTCCGGACTGGCGGGAGCGTCAGACCTGGGCGTGCGGACCGCAGCAGATGCTCGCCGATATCAGCGCTCACTGGGAGAAGGCGGGCCTCGAAGATCGCGTGCATCTCGAGCGCTTCGCGGTCACACGGGCCGATACCTCCGGAGCCGGGGGAACGATCACGTTCGCGAAATCCGGCAAGACGGTGACCGCCGACGGTGCCACCACCGTTCTCGAGGCGGGGGAGAGCGCAGGAGCGCTCATGCCCTTCGGTTGCCGGATGGGAATCTGTCAGACTTGTGTGGTGCCGCTCCAGAAGGGGTATGTGGTAGATCTCCGGTCGGGCGAGGAGCATGGAGAGGGCGAGCGAGTCCAGACCTGCATCTCCGTTGCGGCCGGCGACTGCACCATCGACGCCTGAGGCCTCGACCGCACAATCGATGCCCTGAGGGCACAACCATGAACGACGAGAGGGACCCGCTTGGCCATCACCGACATCCGCGAGTTCGCGCATCTGACCGACGCCGATATCGACGCTTTGGCAACAGAGTTCGATGCCATCCGGCGCGACGTCGAGAATTCGCGTGGGCCGCGTGACGCGCGGTACATCCACAACACGATTCGGCTGCAGCGAACGCTCGAGATCGTCGGCCGGATCGTGCTGCTCGGCTCGCGGCGGCGCTCACGCTGGCTGCTCGGCACGACCGCGTTGTCGCTCGCGAAGATCATCGAGAACATGGAGCTCGGGCACAACGTGATGCACGGGCAGTGGGACTGGATGAACGATCCGGAAATCCACTCCACGTCGTGGGAATGGGACCAGACCGGCCCGTCCGCTCATTGGAAGCGCGCCCACAACTACGAGCACCACACGTACACGAACATCGTGGGGATGGACGAGGACGTCGGATTCGGCATCCTGCGCATGACCCGCGACGAGAAGTGGCGCCCGATCAACCTGCTGCAGCCGGTCGCGAACGTGGTCCTCGCGCTGACATTCGAGTGGGGTATCGCGCTGCACGATCTGACGGCGCAGCGGATCGCGTGGGAGAAACAACTCGGTGACGGTCCGCGGCCCAGGATGTCCGGGCCCGACCGCGAGTTCGTGGCGAAGGCCGGCCGCCAGGTGTTCAAGGACCTGGTGCTGTTCCCCGCCGCGACCGGACCGGCATGGCGCAGCACGCTCACGGCGAACCTGACGGCCAATGTCGTGCGCAATATCTGGGCGTACCTGGTGATTTTCTGCGGACACTTCCCGGACGGCGCCGAAAAGTTCACGGTCGAGCAGTTCGAGGACGAGTCGCGCGGTCAGTGGTACCTGCGGCAGTTGCTCGGTAGCGCGAACATCACCGGTGGCCGGGTCATGGACTTCATGACCGGCAACCTCAGCTACCAGATCGAGCACCACCTCTTTCCGGACCTGCCGAGCAATCGCTACCGGGAGATCGCGGCCCGGGTCCGTGCGCTGTGCGGCAAGTACGACCTGCCGTACACGACCGGACCGATCGGACGGCAGTACATGCTGGCACTGCGCACCATCCACAAACTGGCGTTGCCGGACACCCTTCTGCGGGCGACGTCCGACGATGCGCCGGAGACGTCGTCGGAGCGTAAGTTCGAGCGACTCCGTGCTGCCGCAGCACTGCCGGCTCTCACCGAGGACCCCGTCACGGGACGTCGCCGTGGGTTGCTCACCGCGCTGCGCTCGCATGCCGAGCACACGGTGGCGATGCGACGTGCGCGTCGCCGGAATCGGCAGTAATCGACGCCGCCCGCCCGTAAGTGATTCCGATCACACGTCCGAAATCGCCTAACCTACGGAGCCGTAACCTACGGTAGAGTAGCCGCCATGGCGATATCGGACATCAAGGAATACGCGCACCTTACGGAGGCGGACGTCGAGGCCATCGGCCGCGAGCTCGATGCCATCCGGCGCGATATCGAGGAGTCGCGCGGTGAGCGCGACGCCCGATACGTCCGCAACACGATCCGGTTGCAGCGCGGCCTCGAGGTCGGTGGACGTCTGGTCCTGTTCGGTTCCAAGAAGCGCTCGCTGTGGTGGCTGGGCACCGGAATGCTCTCGTTGTCGAAGATCATCGAGAACATGGAGCTCGGGCACAACGTGATGCACGGGCAGTGGGACTGGATGAACGACCCAGAGGTCCACTCCGCCAACTGGGAGTGGGACAACGTCGATCCGTCGGCGCACTGGAAGATCACCCACAACCACCTGCACCACAAGTTCACGAACATCCTGGGTATGGACGACGATGTGGGCTACGGGTTGCTCCGCGTCACCCGCGACCAGCGTTGGAAGCCGTTCTACCTCGGCAACATCGCCTACAACGCGATCCTGGCGTCGCTGTTCCAGTACGGCATCGCGATCCAGTTGCTCGAACTCGGCAAGGTCATCCAGGGTCGCGACGACCGCGAGATCACCAAGAAGCACGGCGCCGAGGTGCTCGCGAAGATCGCGAAGCAGGACCTGCGCGACTACGTCGTCTATCCGGCGCTCACGGGCAAGTCGTGGAAGACCACGATCACCGCGAACGCCACGGCGAACTTCGTCCGCAACGTGTGGACCAACGCCGTGATCTTCTGCGGGCACTTCCCGGACGGTGCGGAGAAGTTCACGAAGCAGGACGTCGAGAACGAGACGCACGCCGAGTGGTACCTCCGGCAGATGCTCGGGTCCGCCAACATCTCCGGCGGCAAGATCATGGACTTCATGACCGGCAACCTGAGCTACCAGATCGAGCACCACATCTACCCGGACCTGCCGTCCAACCGGTACGCGGAGATCGCCGTGCGCGTGCGGCAGTTGTGCGACAAGTACGACCTGCCGTACACCACCGGTCCGCTGGCCGTGCAGTACTGGAAGTCCTGGCGCACCATCGCGAAGCTCTCGCTACCCGACAAGTTCCTCAAGGACGACCGCGACGCCGCCCCCGAGACCGCATCGGAGCGGGGCTTCGGTGGCCCGGCGGAGATCGATCCGGTCACAGGACGCCGGCGCGGTCTGGCCACCACGATCGAGACGACCCGCAAGCGCGGTCTCGTCCGCAGGATTCTCGGCATGCGCTGAGTTCGCGAGCGTGTGCTGCACGCCCCGAACGATGATCGAACCCCGGCACCGGAACTGGTGCCGGGGTTCGATGCATTCGATCACCAGGAGTCGTTGGACGCCAGCGAGGTGAGCAGTTCGCGCACGGCCTGCGCCCGGCGCAGCGACTTGCCCTCGAGGCGGTCGAGCGCGCACTCGGGGTCGGCGGGCGGCCCGAGATGCGTACAGCCGCGGGGGCAGTCGGCGACCGCCGCGGCGAGATCGGTGAAGGCCGCGACGACGTCATCGGGCTGGATATGCGCGAGCCCGAACGACCGGATGCCCGGAGTGTCGACCACCCAGCCACCGGACGGAAGCGGAAGCGCGACGGACTGGGTCGACGTGTGCCGGCCCTTCCCGACACCGGAGACCACACCCGTGGCGCGGTCGGCGTCGGGGACGAGGCGATTGACAAGGGTCGATTTGCCGACGCCGGAGTGGCCGATCAATGCGGTGACCCGGCCGGTGAGACGCTCGGTGAGATCGGAAAGATCGTTGTCCTGGCCGACGGCCAGCACGGGGATGTCCAGATCGGCGAACTGCGACGCGAATTCCTCCGGGTCGGCGAGATCGCTCTTGGTCAGCCCCAGCATCGGGGCGAGCCCGCCCGCGTACGCGGCGACCAGCGCGCGCTCCACGAGCCCGGTGCGGGGCGGCGGATCGGCGAGCGCGACGACGATGAGCAGTTGCGACGCGTTCGCCACCACGATCCGTTCGAACGGGTCCGTGTCGTCGGCTGTCCTGCGGAGCACGGTGGTGCGTTCCTCGACCCGCACGATGCGCGACAGGCTGTCGGGACGGCCGGAAAGGTCGCCGACCACCCCCACCCTGTCTCCGACCACGATCGGCGTACGGCCCAGTTCGCGTGCGCGCATTGCCACCACGGGCCGCTGCGGATCGCCACCCAGGACGACCCCCCAGCGCCCACGGTCCACCGAGAACACCATGCCCTCCACCGCATCGAGATGGGCGGGCCGATCCTTGGTACGCGGTCGCGAACTCTTGCCCGGACGGACCCGGACGTCGGACTCGTCGTACTGCCGCCGGCTCAGGAGCGTGCTCCCGTCAACATCGCCGCCCACAGACCTTCGAATCCGGGGAGGGTCTTGGCGGTCGTGCCGATGTCCTCGACCTCGACGCCGTCGACGACGAGACCGAGGATCGCGCCGGCAGTCGCCATCCGGTGGTCGGCGTAGGAGTGCCAGACACCGCCTGTCAGGGTGGCCGGTTCGATCAGGAGGCCGTCCTCGGTTTCCGTGGCGATGCCGCCGAGCCGGCCGATCTCGGCTGCCAGCGCGGCGAGCCGGTCGGTCTCGTGGCCCCGCAGGTGTGCGATACCGCGAAGACGCGAGGGGGTCGATGCCAGCGCGGCCACCGCGGCCACCGTGGGCGTCAGTTCACCGACGTCGTGCAGGTCGATGTCGATGCCGGTGAGCGTGGCCGGCCCTCGCACCGTGAGCGTCCCGTCCGACAGCGACACAGCCGCCCCCATGCGCTCGAGGATGTCCCGGATGGCGTCGCCCGCCTGCGTGGTCTTCTCCGGCCAGCACGGGACGGACACCGTGCCTCCGGTGACCGCGGCGGCGGCGAGAAACGGGGTGGCATTCGAGAGGTCCGGTTCGACGACCACGTCGTGGGCGGCGATCGGGCCGGGCAGCACCCGCCACGTGTTCGCCTCCGAGGTGTCGACGTGCACGCCCGCGTCACGGAGCATGTCGACCGTCATATCGATGTGCGGGGTGGACGGGACGGGCTTGCCGTCGTGGTGCACGGTCACACCGTCGTCGAACCTCGCGGCGGAGAGCAACAGACCGGACACGAACTGCGACGACCCGGACGCATCGATCGTGACGGACCCGCCGCGCACGCCGGCGCGACCGTGGACCGTGAAGGGCAGCGTGTCGCCGTCGATGTCTGCGCCGAGTGCCCGGAGTGCGTCCAGCACCGTGCCCATCGGCCGGGATCGTGCCTGCTCGTCCCCGTCGAAGCGGACGTCCCCGTCGGCCAGCGCAGCCACCGGCGGAACGAAGCGCATCACGGTCCCCGCGAGGCCGCAGTCCACCGCGCCGGCTCGCAGGGGTCCCGGGGTCACGTCCAGGGTGGTGCCGCCGTCGCGCTCGGTGATCGCCGCTCCGAGGGATCGCAACGCAGCGATCATGAGGTCGGTGTCGCGGCTGCGCAGCGCTCCGGTCACGGTCGAGGGACCGGCCGCCAGGGCCGCCAGGACGAGGGCACGGTTGGTGATGGACTTGGATCCAGGCAGCGTCACGGACGCGTCGACGGGGGACACGGCTCGGGGTGCTTTCCACAGGCTCACCCGTCCATCTTCGCCCATGGTCCGCCCGGGCATCGACTCCCACCCGTCCGCGCGACCGGTGTGTGCCGTGTCGGCGGTCGCTGCCACACTCGTGGGCATGTGCGGCAGGTATGCATCGACGGCCGATCCGGCCACTCTCGCGATGGAACTCGACGCGATCGACGAGACGGGCGACGAGGAACTGCGGCCCGACTACAACGTCGCGCCCACCACGCAGGTGCTCACCGTGGTGGCGCGGCACGACCGCGACGATGCGGACGGCCCGGCGCGGCGCCGTATCCGGCGGATGCGCTGGGGACTGGTGCCTCCGTTCGCCAAGGAGGTGGCTTCGGGCGCTCCGCTGTTCAATGCGCGGTCCGAGTCGGTGGCAACCAAACCGGCGTTCGCGCACTCGCTGCGTTACCGACGGTGCCTCGTTCCGATGGACGGCTGGTACGAGTGGCAGGTGGAACCGGCGCCGGACGGCAAGACCCGCAAGGTGCCGTATTTCATGGCTCCCGCCGACGGTGCACGCGTCCACATGGCGGGTCTGTGGGCGGTGTGGCGCGATCCGCGCACCCCCGACGCGCCACCGCTCATGAGCACCACGATCCTCACCGCGGATTCCGTTGCGCAACTGGGCAATATGCACCACCGGATGCCCCTGATGCTCCCGCCCGAGCGGTGGGATGCCTGGCTCGATCCCGACAGCCTCGGACACCCCGACCTCATCGTGCCGAGCGAAGACGCCGTGGCGCGGATTCGGATCCGCAGGGTGTCGGACAAGGTCAACAGCGTGCGCAACAACGGCCCGGAACTGCTCGTGCCCGACGACGGCGCCGGCGACCAGATGGCGTTGCTGTAGCGGCTGCGCCGTCAGTGACCTGCTGCGACCGGGGCGACCACGGCTCCGGTCAGGCGGATCAGGTCCGCGGGGGCGAGTTCGATTTCGAGGCCGCGCCGCCCCGCGCTGCACAACACCTTGTCCCAGTGGCCCGCCGACGCGTCGATCACCGTCGGGAGGCGTTTGCGCTGACCGAGCGGGGAGATGCCACCGAGTACGTAGCCGGTCGCGCGTTCCGCGGCGGCGCGCTCGGCCATCGTGGCCTTGCCGCCACCGAGCGCCGCCGACGCGGCCTTGAGCGACAGCGTCTCCGGGACGGGGACGACGGCGACGCCCAGCTTGCCGGACGGCAGGGCGATCACGAGTGTCTTGAAGATCTGGGCGGGCACCACGCCGAGGCGGTCGGCGAGCGCCTCGACCGCCTCGGATCCGAAAGAGCCGGACCGAGGGTCGTGGGGGTATTCGTGGACCACGTGGGGCACCTTCTCGCGGGTGAGAAGCGTGGTGGCGGGGGTCGACGTGGATGCCATGTGCTCACCTTAGGCAACAGCGTTCCCTCATTCTGTGGCAACGCGCTGCGGCGACCGGCGCGCATAGGCTCGCGCGGCCCGCACCCGGTCGCCGCACCGAGTGCAGCACCAGTACCGGCGTGCGTGAGTGCGCAGCAGGAAGCGATCGCACGGGGTCGCATCGCAGCGGGATATGAGCGATGCGCTCTCGCCGGTCAGCAACGCGGCGGCGTCCTCGGCGATCTGCATCATCGCGTGCTCGACGATCCGAGTCGTCGGATGGATCGAGGTCCGGCGTAATCCCGTCTTCTCCTCGTACCTGAGGACGACCGCGCTGGGCACGGTGGTGAGTGCTCGGTTGATGCCCTCCAGTGCCGCCGGATCGGGAGCATTGCCGTCCACATGGGCGGCGAACACCGACCGCAGGTCCGTCCGCAATCCGACGAGCTGGCTGCGGCAGTAGGCCAGAAGTTCGGTGTCGCGGGGCGCGAGACCATGACCGATCAGCCACCCGGTGGCCTCCGCCGGCGTGCTCAACTCGTCTGCCTCGAGTCCGCCGGGAAGGCTCACGGTGCTGTTGACCAGCGCCAGACTCCAGTGAGTCTCGGCACCGGGCGCCGGCGGGAGCGGAATCGTCACCATGCCTCTCATGGTAACCGTTGTGGTTTTCCGTGAGATGCTCGTACAGTGAACCTCACGTTGAATGGCAACTATTACCGTGAGAGTTGAGATCGCTTCATGCTCGAGCCGCGCACGTCCGGCACCGCCCCTTTTTCCCTTTCCGTGCTCGACAACGCACATACCGGCGTCGGGAGCACCGTCCAGGAGACCTTCCAGGAGATCATCGCGCTGGCGAAGCGGGCCGACCGGCGGGGATACCGACGTTTCTGGATGTCCGAACATCACGCGATGCCGGGCGCTGCCACGTCGTCACCCCAATTGATGGTGGCGCGATTGACCGGCGAAACCGAACGCATCCGGCTCGGTGCGGGCGGGGTCATGCTGCCCAACCATGCGCCCCTGGTGATTGCCGAACAGTTCGGCATGCTCGACACCCTGGCCCCCGGGCGGATCGATCTCGGCGTCGGCCGGGCACCCGGCACGGACGGCGCGACCGCGGCAGCGCTGCGGCGGCATCGTGGCGCCGGCGACGACTTTCCTCAGCAGGTTCTGGAACTGCTCGGGTTTCTCGACGACGAGTTTCCGCAGGGACATCCTTACCGCGACGTTCACGCGGTACCCGGTCCGTGGCAGGCCGAGCAGAACGAAGTACCCCGAGCCACGACCCGCCCCGGCGTGTGGATCCTGGGTTCCTCGCCGTACTCCGCGCAGTTGGCAGGGCGGCTAGGGCTGCCCTATGCCTTCGCCTTGCAATTCGGCAGCGCCGACGTCGTCACCGCTATGGCGCTGTACCGCAAGCATTTCCGGCCGTCCGCCGTGCTCGCGGAGCCGTACGGTCTGGTCAGCGTCGGAGTCGTTGCCGACGACGACCCCGTGGAGGCCCGGCGTCAATCCGCGTCCACCGCGATGGGCATGTTGCGGATGTTCCGGCGCGAGCCGTACTCCCTGCTTCGTCCGGAAGACGTCGAGGCATATCCCGCCACCGCCCAGGAGCGGCAGATCCTGGACGAATGGACGGACCGCACGCTGCACGGCACAGCGCCGACCGTGGCCCACCGCCTCGAGCAACTCCACGAGCACACCGGCGTCGACGAGGTGATGCTGGTTCTGGTGGGCCACTCCCGGCAGGCCCAGGCCAGAACAGTGGAACTCATGGCCGATCACTACGGTCTGCCCGGACTCTGACAAGCACAATCCCGGTACGACACGGACGCATCGAACAACTCGGCGCATCCGCACACTCGACCACTCGGTCGTCTCGAGAAGGAGAACACCATGACGTCCCCCCGCCGCGCGCTGCTCGTCGTCGACGTGCAGAACGAGTACTTCGACGGTCCCATGCAGATTCAATATCCTCCGCGCGAGGCGACCCTTGCGAACATCACGCGGGTCCTCGACCACGCCGACGCCGCCGGGCTTTCCGTCGCCGTCGTCCAGCACACACTCCCGGCCGAGGCTCCTGTCTACGCGGAAGGGTCGCACGGCTGGCAGCTGCATCCGGACGTGGCCGCCCGGGTCAAGCCGCACTGGAAGCAGGTCACCAAGAACTACGGGTCGGTGTTCGGCAACACCGACGTGGCGCAGTGGCTGCGTGAGCAGAACGTCGACACCATCACGATCGTCGGGTACATGACCAACAACTGCGATCTGGCCACTGCCGCAGAAGCCGAAGTGCACGGCCTCGTCGCGGAGATCATCTCCGACGCCACCGGCGCGATCCACCTCGCCAACGCAGCGGGCAAGGTTTCCGCCGAGCAGGTTCACACCACACTGATGACGCTGTTCCACTCCAACTTCGCCGCGGTCGCGAGCACCGAGATGTGGACCGACGCCGTGTCGTCGGGCACCGCCCTTCCCAAGGACAATCTCGTCGCGTCGGCACTCGAGGGACGAAACTCCTTCAGCTGACGCCGGGTCTTCCGCACGGAGGAGACCAGGACCTTCAGGACGGACGTTCAGGACGGATGAGAGCGGGTGCCGCACCCTTCGGGGTTCGGCGCCCGCTTCGTGAGCAAAGAAGGCGCACTCGGCGCCGGCGTCCGAAGCGGCAGAGTCAACGTCATGTAGACGCTGTGTGGATCGTCCCGGTAATCACCGAAGGGCCCACAGGCGACGAAGCCCGCACCGGCATACAGTGCCCGCGCCGGAGCGAAGAACTCCGTGCTTCCCGTCTCCAGCGAGAGTTGCCGGACACCCCGCGAGGCGGCATCGCCGAGCAGATGGCGCAGCATCGCCCGGCCCACCCCGCTTCCTCGCCGGCGAGGGTCCGTGCGCATGGACTTGACCTCTTCGTGCTCCTGCCCGAGTGCGGCGAGGGCACCTGTCGCTGCGATTCCGTCGTCCCGCTCGCCGACCCAGAGCCGTACACCCGGCTGCCGGAGACCGGACAGGTCCAGGGCGTGCCTGCTCTCCGGGGGCGCAGTCGGGGCGAGCTCGTCCAGATGAGCCTGGAGGAATGCGGCCAGTCGGGGGTCGGAGAAGTCGGCGCGATGGATGCGGAGGGTCACGGCGCAAGGGTAGTCAGGGGGACGCCGACGGCCGAATGCCGAGATCCGGTCCTCGTCGGCGTCATCTATCCCCCTTGGCGCGGAGACACCGCCGCCGACCAGCCGACCCGCGCGCCGACTCGCCGCCCGTCGGGAACAAGTCCGGTATGCGGTGTGTTGACCCCTTCGGACGTGCCCGCCGGCGCGACCGCTGTTGCTCGAGGATCGGAGACCCTGTTGGCAATCCTTTGCCCGCCCCGTCCGGCTACGGCAGGACCGGTAGCCTTCACGGAGAACGTCGGTGAAGGGATCGGTGTGGTCGAGGAGTCTGTCGAACAATTGGCCGAACGGTTCGAGCGTGAGGCACTGCCGCTGCTCGACCAGCTCTACGGTGCTGCGTTGCGGATGACCCGCAACCCGGCCGACGCCGAAGATCTCGTCCAGGAGACGTATATCAAGGCGTTTTCCGCGTTCGCGTCCTTCCGTGAAGGCACGAACATCAAAGCCTGGCTGTACCGCATCCTCACGAACACCTACATCAACTCCTACCGGAAGCGGCAGCGGCAGCCCGCGCAGTATCCGACGGACGAGATCACCGACTGGCAGCTCGCGGCGACCGCGGAGCACTCGTCGACGGGGCTCCGTTCGGCGGAGGTCGAGGCGCTCGACGCGCTGCCCGACGACGACATCAAGGCGGCGTTGCAGGAACTCCCCGAAGACTTCCGCATGGCGGTGTATTACGCCGACGTCGAGGGATTTCCGTACAAGGACATCGCCGAGATCATGGGAACCCCGATCGGGACAGTGATGTCGCGCCTGCACCGCGGCCGCAAGCAACTGCGTGGCCTGCTCGGCGACGTGGCTCGCGAACGCGGCTTCAATCGCGGCGGTGGAGTCGATGCGGCAGTGGATGTGGAACCGGGCGCGGGTGAACCGTCCGGGAACAGCGAGAACAGCAAGAACAGGAAGGGAGTCTCGCAGTGAGCGAGCCGACAGACTTCGAGCGGGTGGACTGCTCTGCGGTCATTGCGGACGTGTATCTGTTGCTGGATTCCGAGTGTGACGAGGATGCGCGAGCGAGACTCCAGGGGCACCTCGACGACTGTGGTGCCTGCCTCGAGGCCTACGGCATCGAGGAGAAGATCAAGTCCCTGCTGAGCCGCAAGTGTGGCGGAGAGCATGCGCCGGCGGGACTGCGGGAACGCCTGGTGCTGGAGATCCGCCGGAATGTGGTGGTGCACCACCACCGCGACGCCCAGAACTGACCGACTCGGCCCCCCGAGCAAGAAGGACCGGAAAGCAACGCTTTCCGGTCCTTCCGTGTTTCCGAACGCCTCAGGCGTTGGGACGCTTGCCGTGGTTGGCGGCGTTCCCCTTGCGGCTACGCTTCTTGCGGCCTCGCTTACCCATGGTTGGATCTCCTTTCTCTTTCATTACAGTGTTTCACGTGCGGTCGAGTGGTCCTGTCGGCAGGTCCACCGTCCGGTTCGCGGAATGAGGTGTTCGATGGCAGAGGACGTACGGGCCGAGATGGTATCCACGGTCTTCGAGGTGGTGGTGAGCGAGGGACAGGTCGTCGCGGAAGGCGACACCCTGGTCATCCTCGAGTCGATGAAGATGGAGATCCCGGTGCTCGCGGAGACCTCGGGCACGGTGACGTCGGTCGGCGTCGCCGTGGGAGATGTGATCCAGCAGGGCGATCTCATCGCGGTCATCTCCTGAACAAGAAGGCGGCCTCCGTGTCCACCCTCAGTGCCCTTCTCGCCACCCACACCGATCTTCCCGGTGCCGCTGTCGACCACCTGCAGCGCGTCGTCGGGGAGTGGCAACTGCTCGCCGACCTGTCGTTCGCGGACGTGTTGCTGTGGGTGGACGCCGCGCCCGACGGGATCGTGTGTGTGGCGCAGTGCCGTCCCACCACCGCCTCGACCGTCATCCCGGAGGATGCGGTGGGGACCGTCGTGTCCGACGACGAACATCCTTATGTCCGTAAGGCTTTCAAATCGGGTGAGATCGTCACGGTCCGGCGCGGATCCAGCGACTCGATCCATTTGCGTCAGGCCGTGCCGGTGCGCTGGGCCGGACAGGTGGTCGCGGTACTGAGCCGGGACGCCGCGCGGGTGTCACGGCGCTCGGCGAGTGCGCTCGAGACGGCATACCTCGAATGTGCCGATGCGCTCTACAGCATGATCAGCGAGGGAACGTTCCCCACTCCGGAAGCACGGTCCGACACGAAGTCCAGCCCCCGCGCCGGTGACGGTTTCATCCGTCTCGACCGTGAGGGCCGCGTCGTCTACGCCAGCCCGAACGCGTTGTCCGCGTACCACCGCATGGGATTCAATTCCGATCTGCTGGGCCAGGACCTCGTCGAAACGACCCGCTCCCTCGTGACGGATCCGTTCGAAAGTGCGGACGTCTCCGAATATCTCAGCGGGGCCGTGCACGGACGGCTGGGACAGCGCATGGAGGTGGAGGCACGGGGAGCGACGGTGCTCATCCGTGCGCTCGTCCTGTCGCCCGGCGGCCGCATCGAGGGCGCCGCTGTGGTCATACGCGACGTCACCGAGGTCAAACGCCGTGACCGTGCCCTACTCAGCAAGGACGCCACGATCCGGGAAATCCACCACCGGGTGAAGAACAACCTGCAGACGGTCGCGGCGCTGCTGCGGCTGCAGGCGAGGCGCACCGGCAATGTCGAGGCCAAAGAGGCGCTCGGCGAAGCGGTACGCCGGGTCACGTCGATTGCACTGGTGCACGAAGCCCTGTCGATGTCGGTCGACGAAGAGGTCGACCTCGACGGTGTTTTCGACCAGTTGATCCCGATCGTGGTGGATGTCTCGGCGGTGGGGAGCCAGATCCGGGTGCGCCGTGAGGGAAACCTCGGTGTGTTCCCCGCGGATCGCGCCACCCCGCTCGTGATGGTGCTCACCGAACTCGTGCAGAACGCCGTCGAGCACGCATTCGACCCCGGTGTTCACGGCACGGTGACGGTCCGGGCGAACCGGTCGGCCCGGTGGCTCGATGTCGTCGTGCGGGACGAGGGCAAAGGCCTGCCGGAGGGGTTCCGTCTCGAAGATTCCGACCGTCTCGGGCTGCAGATCGTGCGGACGCTGGTCGCTGCCGAACTCGGCGGCACGCTCGACCTGGCCGCGAACGAAACCGGCGGAACCGACGCGCGCCTGCGACTGGCACTCGGCAAGGTTGCCGGAACCTGATCCACGTTGTCGGCGAGACACCTACGACGTACGAAGGCCCGGTCCCCGGGGGGGGCGGGCCTTCGTACAAGTCGCGATCGTCAGACCGTGGTGCGAGCCCGGGTGCGGGCGTTGCGGCGCTTGAGTGCGCGTCGCTCGTCTTCGCTCATGCCGCCCCATACGCCGGCGTCCTGACCCGATTCGAGGGCCCACGAGAGGCACTCGGCGGTGACGGGGCAGCGGTTGCACACGAGCTTGGCATCGGCAATCTGCGCGAGAGCCGGTCCACTGTTGCCCACAGGGAAGAACAGTTCCGGATCCTCGTCGCGGCAGATGGCTTCGTGGCGCCAGTCCATGCTTCTACTCTCCTTCGATGGTGCTGTGCACCGGATGATTGTCTGTGCGTGTTCACGCTTGCGGCGCGAAGTATTTCCGCGCGGTTACTTGTGAATGCTTTCACGAACTTGCGTGAAGTCAAGAGAATCGACCGCGACCGTGTGGAAGCTCACGCCGACGAAGGGGCGAAGCATTCGTCAATCCTTCTTTCTACACCTGTTCGGCCGAAAAGTAAGCAGAATCACAACATTCGAGCACGCTGCTCACTGTGCAGGAGCGACGACTTCGAGTATCGAAGGCACGGATACGAACTCCACATCGGTGCGAAGCCCCAGGTAGTCGCCGTCCACCTGCAGGCCGATCGGTCGCGTCGACCGGGCGCGCACGTGCGTGACGTCGTCCGCGCGCAGCAGATACGGAGACGACGGATCTCCCTGCTTCGCGAGCAACTGCCGCACGACGCGAAGGCTCGGCACGACCCGCATCGTCGCCATCGCGAAGACCCCCAGGCCCGTGCCGAACGACGTACCCGGGTTCGTGTGCACCGGGCGCCTGTCGAGAAAGGTCCACGGGCTCGAGTTGGACACGAAGGCGTAATACACCCCGGCCACCGGATCCTGCCCCGGCACTTCGAGCGTGAGTGCCGGTTCGATCCGCTTCGACGCGAAGAACTGCGTGATCGCATGTCGCACATACCGCGAACTCGTCGCCTTCTTGCCGCTGAGACGACTCAGATCGACCGCTTCGCACACCTGCGCGTCGAGACCGAGCCCCGCGTTGAATACGAACCACCGCCCGTCGCAGTGGCCGAGCCCGATGCGGCGGGCGGTGCGACCGGCGAGCAGGGAAAGCAGTTGTTCCGTCGCCTCCATCGGGTCCGGTGCGATCCCGAGAGAGCGAGCGAACACGTTCGCCGATCCGCCCGGCACCACGGCGAGGCGAGGCAGCGTCGGATCGGGACCACGGTCGGGGGAAGGCCCCAGCAGGCCGTTGACGATCTCGTTCACGGTGCCGTCGCCACCGTGAGCGATGACGACATCCATCCCGTCCGCGTGTGCGGAACGTGCCAGGTCCGCGGCATGCCCCCGGTGCGTCGTATGCGCCACGGTGAGCTGCGTTCTGCCCGACAGCGCGTGAGCCAGCCGGTCACGACCGGCCGGAGTGGTGGTCGTCGCGTTCGGGTTCACGATCAGCAGGGCACGCACGGAGCATCAGCCTAAGTGCTATCGCGCCGGTCCACTACGCTGGTCGGGTGCCCACTGAAACACCTCGTACCCGTACCCCGTCGACCGTCAAGGTTGCCGGGTCGCTCGTCGTGCTCGAAGGCGTCATCGCCATCGGGTTCGCGGTGTACTCGGTCATCCGGGCATGGTCGGGTAACTACGACCAGTCGGTGAGTAACGGCTACGGCCTCGCGCTGTGGCTGTCGATCCTCTTCGGCGGCGTCCTGGCCGCGGGCATCGCGCTCCTGCGCGGCGCGCACTGGGGACGTTCGATCGCTGTCGTCGCGCAGCTTCTGCTGTTGCCCGTGGTGTGGTCGCTCCTCACCGATTCCCATCAGGTGTTCCTCGGTGCGCTCATGGGGCTGATCGTGGTGCCGGCGCTCGTGCTCCTCTTCAGCCCCGCCACCACCCGGTGGCTCGCCCGCGACTACGTGCCCGAGGACGAGCACTGAACCGGGCCGCGTCGGAGGCCGGTCAGGCGCCGAGCTCGCGCAACGCGTCACCGCTGAGACGGAACGTCGTCCACTCGTCCTGAGGGACCGCACCCAGCGACCGGTAGAAACCGATGGACGGCTCGTTCCAGTTCAGCACAGACCAGCTCAGCCGGGTGTAACCGCGCTCCACACATTCGTGGGCCAGTGCGGCGAGCAGCGCGCGCCCGTGTCCCGCGCCGCGATGCTCCGGCCGGACGTAGAGGTCCTCCAGGTACACGCCGTGGACCCCGTCCCACGTGGAGAAGTTCCGGAACCACAGCGCGACCCCGACGACGGTGCCGTCCGCCTCTTCCGCCACATGGCCGAACACCGACGGTTCCGGACCGAACAGCGCGGCCCGGATCTGTTCCGTCGTCACGGTGCACTCGTGCCGGGCCTTCTCGTACTCCGCAAGGTCGTAGATCAGGCCGGTGACGGCGTCGACATCGTCGGGACGGACTCTGCGGATCACGGGCGGTACGCCTTTCGGGAGCGTCGGAGGGGTCTGCACGATGTGCCGGGAAGATGCCGCGTCGTTACCGCACACCGGAGCGCCGAATACGCGAGGATCGACCCGTGACAACCGTACTTGCAGTGGCAAACCAGAAGGGTGGCGTCGCCAAGACCACCACCGTCGCGTCGCTGGGGGCCGCCCTGTCCGCGCTGGGACAGCGGGTGCTCCTCGTCGACCTCGATCCCCAGGGATGTCTCACCTTCTCCCTGGGCCACAACCCGGACCGGCTCGACAAGTCGGTGCACGACGTCCTCGTGGGGGAGACCAAGGTGCAGGAGGTGCTGGTCGAGGCGGGAGAAGGCATCACGCTCATGCCCGCGACCATCGACCTGGCCGGTGCCGAGGCGATGCTGCTCATGAAACCGGGCCGGGAATACACCCTCAAACGCGCACTGGCGACGGTCGCGGACGACTTCGACGTGGTGATCGTCGACTGTCCTCCGTCCCTCGGGGTGCTCACCCTCAACGGGCTCACCGCGGCAGACTCCGTCCTCGTCCCGCTGCAGTGCGAAACGCTCGCACACCGCGGCGTCGGTCAGCTTCTGCGGACGGTCCAGGAGATCAAGCAGATCACCAACCCCGAACTCGAACTCCTCGGCGCACTTCCCACGCTGTACGACTCGCGGACCACACACAGTCGTGACGTGCTCGCCGACGTGTCGGACCGGTACGACCTGCCGGTGCTCTCGCCACCCATCCCGCGAACCGTGCGGTTCGCCGAGGCGTCTGCATCGGGTTCGACCGTGCTCGCCGGTCGGAAGAACAAGGGCGCGGACGCCTACCGGGAACTGGCCGAGAACCTGCTCGCGTCGTGGACGAAGGACACCGCACTGCCCACGCTGGACTGACCCCGGCGTCGTCAGCGCAGCGCGACGACCCGGTCTCCGCGTTGCTCGAGCACGAGTTCACCGGTGACCGCGACGTCCACGTCCGGTGCGTCGCCTCGTTCGACGGGAATCCGCCGCCGGACGTTGCCGGACGCGGGATCGACCGCCGCGACCGCGTCGTCGACCGGCAGGAGCAGTGAGCCGGCCATCGCCGCTCCGGTCCCGAGGGTGTCCTCGACGGTCCATGCCGGTGCGAAATCCTCGGGGGAGAGGGCGACCGTGTCGAGACCCGTCCACCAGACCAGGACCCCCTCCTGTTCGGTGGCGGGTGCGGTGCCGTTGCCGGCGACACGTCCGAGGTCGTGGGTGTCGACGAGTGCGCCCGAGCCGTCGTACACCGCGATGCGTGGGCCGCCGCCGGGTCCCGGCGGCATGTACACAGCGGTGCGTTCACCGAGCACGGCGACGATGCGGGCGCCTGCTCCGGTCTGCGCTTCCGGCAGCACCGACGACGCGTATTGCTCGGGTTTCTGACTGTCGTCGGGAGTGGGGTCCAGCAACGTGAGCCGATTGGCCGGCTCGTTGGGGCACTGCTCGAGTACCGCGAGACGGCTCGTCCCGGCGTCGGCGGAAAGTAGTTCGCAGCCGGACCGGGGCTGGGCGCGCGGGTTGACGGGGGCGTCGACGTACCCGTATTCGACGGTGCGCACGAGGTCGGACCGCCACATCTCGAGCCGGGTGTCGCCGAGTGCGATGACGTGGGAGCCGGCGTCGATGAGCCGGATCTCCTCGTCTGCGTCACCGGTCCGCTGTGCCCCGCGCGCTCCGCTGTCCGAGTCGAGCGCGGTGACCTGCCCGCAGCCGCGTGCGTCGCGGTAGACCGAGATCACCGAACCCCACGCACCCGTTGCGGCGCACAGCGGGCGGTTGCGCTCATACCGCCATCGTTCGTCGCCGGTGACCGGATCCCGGCCCACCACCGTGTTCGCGTCGGCCGTCGCGCCGGGGCCCCCGCGCGCGTCGGGCGCCGACGTGGCCCCGCTGGGCGCCTGCCACACCTCGGTGAGGGTGTCGGGCAGCGTACCGGCGAGAGGGGGAGCGGACACCGGCTCGTCCCACGTGATCGAGGTGGTGCCGCGCGCATCGGACCGTAGCCAGACGACACTCGCCGCCACCAGGACGGTGACGACGAGTGTGGCGGCGACGAGCAGATCCGTGCGTGTGCGGCGCTCCGGCGCGAGCACGGGTCCTACTGAGCGGACGATGCCGCGACGGTGTCCGCGCTCGAGGCGTCCTGTGAGGCCGTGTCGTGGCCCGCGGCGCCGTTGCCGCGACGACGGCGACGACGCCGTGCCGGGGAAGCGGGTGCGTCGGAACCGGCGCGCTCGGATGCGCCCTCGGCCTGCGGGTCCTTCTGTTGGCCGTTCGACGCCTTCGGCTCCGTAGCGTCGGCGCCCGAGGCGGCAGCGGTGTCACCGTCGGACGCCTTGCCGCGGACGGTGCGGCGGCGCACGCGGTTGCGCTTGGGCCGGGACGCCGTCTCCTCGCGATCCTCACGCGGGCGACGTTCGGCGGGCTCGCTCTCGGCGGACCGCGCCGGAGCCTGCTTGTGCACGCGCCCCGTGGTGCCGGCAGGAATGCCGAGTTCCTCGAAGAGGTGCGGCGAACTGGAGTAGGTCTCGACCGGATCGGGCATGTTGAGGCCGAGCGCCTTGTCGATCAGTTGCCAGCGGGGAATGTCGTCCCAGTCGACGAGGGTGATCGCGATGCCGGTGCGGCCCGCGCGACCCGTACGGCCGATGCGGTGCACGTACGTCTTCTCGTCTTCGGGGCACTGGTAGTTGATGACGTGGGTGACGTCGTCGATGTCGATGCCGCGTGCCGCGACATCGGTGGCGACCAGCACGTCGATCTTGCCGGCGCGGAACTTGTCGAGTGCCTTTTCGCGTGCGATCTGGCCCAGGTCGCCGTGCACGGCGCCGCAGGCGAAGCCACGCTCGACGAGATCGTCGGCGACCTTCTGTGCGGTGCGCTTGGTACGGGTGAAGATCATGGTCGCGCCGCGGCCCTCGGCCTGCAGCACGCGCGCGACGAGTTCGGCCTTGTCGAGCGCGTGCGCACGGTAGACGTGCTGCTGGGTGCGCTCGTGCACCGCCGACGACTCGGCTTCCTCCGCGCGGATGTGCGTCGGGCGGTTCAGGAAGGTGCGGGCGAGCGTGATGATCGGGCCCGGCATGGTGGCCGAGAACAGCATCGTCTGACGCTTGTCGGGCACCATCGTCAAAATGCGTTCGATGTCGGGCAGGAAGCCCAGGTCGAGCATCTCGTCGGCCTCGTCCATGACGAGTACGCCGATCTTGCCGAGGATCAGGTGACCCTGGTTGGCGAGGTCGAGCAGCCGGCCCGGGGTGCCGACGACGACGTCGACGCCCTTCTGCAACTGGGAGATCTGCTGCTCGTACGGGCGTCCGCCGTAGATCGAGAGGACTTCGAGGCCCTTCTTGCCGCTGCCGGGCAAGTACTTCGCGGCGCTCACCAGGTCGCCGGTCACCTGGACGCACAGTTCGCGCGTCGGGACGATGACGAGCGCACGCGGGGTGCCGTCGAGGGTCGTGGTGCCCGAACCGTCGGTGGTGATGCGGTTGAGCAGCGGGACCCCGAACCCGAAGGTCTTGCCCATGCCCGTGCGGGCCTGGCCGATGAGGTCGTCGCCCGCGAGGGCGAGGGGGAGTGTGAGCTCCTGGATTGCGAACGTACGGTCGATGCCGACCTCGGAGAGTGCCCGGACGATTTCGTCGCGGACGCCGAGCTCTCCGAAGGTGGGGGGAACGTGGGTGGAGTCGAGCTGTGCGGAGACGGTCGTTTCGGTCGCGTCGTCTTCGTGGTCGATTGTGATCTTGCTCAGGGGTCCGGCCTTCCTGGTCTCGGCACGCACGCACGAGGTCGGGCAGGGGACCGGCCTGCGCCTCAGCACGAGCATTGTCAGAAGCTCGGCGAAGCGCGGCGATCCGCGGTCGGGTGCGCGCACATTATCGGTGAAGCTCGCGGGCTGCGTTCAGCAGCTCGAAGCGCGAACTTCAAAGACCATTGTACCGGTTCCGGCGGATTCGCCGAGGTAGTACTACGCTTTGTCGTCATGGGAGCCGAATCGTCGCCGTCCACAGCATCATCCAGTCCGACCCTCGTCCCCGCCGACCATCCCGGCGTCGCCGAGTTGTTCGCGGTGATCGCCTACGGCGAGATCGCCGCGTTCTACCGTCTCGCGGAGGATGCCAAGTTCTCCCCGTCGGTACGGGGGCGTGTCGCCCTCGCGAGCATGGCAGCGGCGGAGATGAGCCACTTCGAGACGTTGAACGCGGCGCTCGACGACCGTGGTGTGGAGATCTACGCCGCGATGGAGCCGTACCGGCAGGCTCTCGACGCCTATCACGCGTCCACCACCCCGTCGACGTGGCTCGAATCCCTCGTCAAGGCGTACGTGGGGGACGGGATCGCCGCCGACTTCTACTGTGAGATCGCCGACCGGCTCGCCCCGGAGGTAGCCACGGTGGTGCGCGACGTGCTCGCCGCGACCGGGCACTCCGAGTTCGTCGTCCGTGAAGTCCGTGAAGTCGTGGAACGAAGCCCACTCCAGAAGGACCGCCTGATGTTGTGGGGGCGCCGGTTGCTGGGCGAAGCCATCACGCAGGCCCAGTACGTGCTCGCCCAGAACGAGGAGCTTGCCGAACTGGTGATTCTCACCTCGGGCGACCTCGCAGGCATTGCCGCCCTGTTCGACCGGATGCAGGTCGAGCACACCAAGCGGATGGCAGTGCTCGGACTGCATTAGCCTGGCGGTGACAAGCAGTACAGCCTGAGATTTCGGAGGTCCCCAGTGGAGGTCAAGATCGGCGTTGCGGACAGCCCGCGTGAACTCGTCCTCGTCAGCGACCAGACGCACGACGAGGTGGAAAAGCTTGTGACCGACGCACTGAGCGGCAACGGCAGCGGCGTGCTCGCTCTCATCGACGAGAAGGGCCGCAAGGTTCTGGTGCAGGCGGCGAAGATCGCGTACGTGGAGATCGGCCCCTCCACCATCGGGAAGGTCGGCTTCGCAGCCATCTGACCACGGGACCCCAAACGGGCGGGGGGCGGGGGGCGGCGCGCCCCCCCCGCCGCGGCCC
>NZ_JAXION010000062.1:0-26110 GCF_049311045.1 Rhodococcus sp. 7Tela_A2
CCCCCGGCCCCCCCCCCCCCCCCGCCCGGGGGGGGGCCCCGCCGGGGCCCCCCACCGCGGTGTCGTGTGGCGGATCCGCGGGAATACCGACCTGCGGTTCTGCCATGTACTGCTCCTAGAGCATCAGTTGCCGGCGGTTGCGATGCCGGCCTGGGTGTCGTCCAGCGCCTGCTGAACGGTCTTCTCACCGCGGATCGCGGCGTAGGAGTTGTCCGAGATCGCCTTCGACACGGCCGAGTAGTACGGCGACGCCGGACGCGGCTTGGCAGCCTCGAGAACTTCCTTCAGCGTGGTGAAGTACGGGTACTGCTCGATGATCGCCGCATCGTCGTAGACCTCGGCGAGGACGGGAGCGCCGCCCGCTTCGGCGTAGTACAGCTGCGACTGGCGCGTCTGCATGAACTCGAGGAAGTCACGCGCGGTCTCCGGCGCATCGCTGAACGCGCTGATGCCGACGTTGTAGCCACCGAGCGTGGACGCACCCGGTCCGTCGACACCCGGGAGGACGGCGATGCCGTACTTGCCGGCGATCGAGGAGCTCTCACCGTCGGTGTAGAAGCCGGGCCACGTGCGCAGGAACATCGCCTCACCGTTGCCGAACGCGGTCTGCGACTCGCCCTCGGTGTAGGTCTGCGCCGCAGCCGGGATGATGTTGTCCTCGAACGCGTCGACGATGAACTGCAGGCCTTCGGCGGTCTGCTCGTCGATTGCCGGTGCGAGACCGTCTTCTCCGACGAAGGAGCCGCCGAAGCCGTTGACGATCTCGGTGACGTTGACCGTCAGGCCCTCGTAGTTCTTGAACTGGCCGATGTAGCACGCGATGCCGGCTTCTTCGGCCTTCGGGCACTCGGCCTTCAGGTCGTCCCACGTGGCGGGCGCCTGGTCGACGAGATCGGTGCGGTAGTAGAGGAACGCACCGTTCGTGTTCTTGGGAGCGGCGTACAGGGTGCCGTTGTAGGTGCCCGATTCGACGGTCGCGGGCAGCAGGCCCTCGGTGTCGATCGCGAAGTCGCCCTCGAGGGGCCGCAGCCATCCGTTGGCCGCGAATTCCGCGGTGTTGGTGACGTCGACGGCGATGAGGTCGTACTCGTCGCTGCGCGCCTGCATGCGCTGCGCGATGTCGTCGTACTGGTCGTTGGCCTCGGTCGCGAGCGGCTTGAACGTCACCTGCTCGTCCGGATGATCGGCGTTCCAGTCGGCGATGATGCTTTCGAGCGCCGTGTTCAGGGGATCCTGACCCTCGACGATCGTGATCGGGCCGCGGCCACCTGCCGGCGCAGCACTGCTGTTGTCGTCGCTGCCGGCGTTGTCGTCGGACGAGCAACCTGCGAGGACGAGCGCAGTGGCCGCCGTCGCGGCGATCGCGGCTCTACGCATCGCCTTCGTGTTGAGATTCATCAACTATCTCCCCATTCGAGGTCGGAAAATATCGCCGGTAACGCGGAGGTAACCGACACCGGCCACTACTGTGGCACGCGCCACCCGGAAAAGTCGGCATTCCGCCCATCCTGGACGGCCGAGTGTCGGGGTTCGCCGGTGCTCACCTCCGGAGGTCAGCCGATGCGCGTCCCGTCCGACGTCCTGAAGATGTGAACCTGCTCGGGGTCGAACCGCAGGTGCACGCGTTCGCCCTTCTGCGGCGGACTCCGCCAGTCGCTGCGGGCGACGATCTGCTGGTCTCGGCCACCGACCACCGCGCGCCCGTAGACGTACGCCTCGGAACCGAGTTCTTCGACGACGTCGACATCCATGGGCAGGCCGTCGTTCGAGATCTCGAGATGCTCGGGACGGATGCCGAGGGTGACCTCCGACTCGGTGACCTGGCCGACCACATCGCGCGGTACCGGCACATAGCTCTCGTCCAGCCGGACGCCCCGGTCGATCACCGGGAGCCGGAACAGGTTCATCGCGGGCGACCCCATGAATCCGGCGACGAAGACGTTGGCGGGCTTGTTGTAGAGCACGCGCGGCGACGCGCACTGCTGCAGGACACCCTTGTCGAGGACCGCGACGCGGTCACCCATCGTCATCGCCTCCACCTGATCGTGAGTGACGTAGACGGTCGTGGTGTTGAGCCGGCGCTGCAACTGTGCGATCTGCGTCCGGGTCTGGACGCGGAGTTTGGCGTCGAGGTTGGAGAGCGGTTCGTCCATCAGGAACACCTGCGGCTGGCGGACGATCGCGCGGCCCATCGCGACGCGCTGCCGCTGACCACCCGACAGCGCCTTGGGCTTGCGGTCGAGGAACGGTTCGAGGTCGAGCATCTTGGCGACTTCGACGACCCGCTCCCGGATGTCGCTCTTGGGGTGCTTCGCGAGCTTGAGGGCGAATCCCATGTTCTCGGCGACCGACATGTGCGGATACAGCGCGTAGTTCTGGAAGACCATCGCGATGTCGCGTTCCTTCGGATCCTGCGCGGTGACGTCGCGGTCGCCGATGAGGATGCGGCCGCTGTGCACTTCCTCGAGACCGGCGAGCAGGCGCAGCGACGTGGATTTGCCGCAGCCCGAGGGGCCGACCAGGACGAGGAATTCCCCGTCCTCGATCTCGAGATCCAGCGAATCGACCGCGGGGGTCGTCGAGCCCGGGAACAGGCAGACCGCCTTGTCGAAGGTCACCGAGGCCATCGCAGATCCTTTCCGAAGCGGAACACAGTCTGTGCGGTAGGGGAATCTACCGTGTTCGTGGCGTATTTCCGCTACTCGGTGTGAACTCGTCGTCCTCGCCCCAGACCTGGATCCCACGGAGGCCGGGAACGTCCCCGCGATGGAACACCGGATCGCGTCCTTGCTTGCGCTGTGCGGTGTAGTTGTGGAACAGCGCGTAGGCGATGCCGGACAGCGGGATCAGCGCTATCAGGTTGACGATCGCCATCACGCCCATCGAGAGGTCGGCGAGTGCCCACACGAGGGGCACCGATCCGATCGCACCGAGAAACACGCAGAGCACCACTGCGCTGCGCAGGTACGGCAGTGCCCTGCGCGTCCCGGTGAGAAATTCGATGTTCGATTCGCTGTAGTAGTAGTTGCCGATAACGGAGGTGAAGGCGAGAAAGAAGATCATGACGGTGAGGAAATGCACCGTCCAGTCGCCCAGTTGCAGCGACAGTGCGTTCTGGGTCATCGCGGCACCCTCGAGACCGCCGCCGAACTCGGGCTCGGACAGCAGGATGATGAACGCGGTGATCGAGCAGACGAGCCAGGTGTCGAAGTACACGCCCAGGCTCTGCACCAGTCCCTGCTTGACGGGGTGCGAGACGGACGCCGTGGCGCCGGCGTTGGGTGCCGACCCCATGCCGGCTTCGTTCGAGAACAGGCCCCGGCGGATGCCGTTCATGAATGCGGCACCGAATCCGCCGCCGACGATCTCCCGGATTCCGAACGCGTTCTCGAAGATCAGCCGGAACATCCCCGGCACCTCGCCCACGTTGAGAATCACGACCACCACACCGATCACCAGATATGCGGTCGCCATGACCGGAACCACGATCTGCGACACCGCCGAGATCCGCCGGACCCCGCCGAAGATCACGGCGGCCACGCACAACGCGACCCCTATTCCCACGACGACCTGCAGACCGAAGGTCTTGTCACCGACCGAACCGGCGACCGCATCGACGATCGAGTTGGTCTGCACCGCGTTGAACACGAACCCATAGGTGATCGTGATGATCACCGCGAAGATCATTCCCATCCAGCGCTTACCGAGCCCGTACTGCATGTAGTACGCGGGTCCGCCGCGGTATGCGCCTTTGTCACGCACTTTGTACAACTGCGCGAGGGTCGATTCCAGGAACGCCGTCGACGCTCCGATGAGCGCCATGGCCCACATCCAGAACACCGCACCCGGGCCGCCGAGGCTGATCGCGATGGCGACCCCCGCCACGTTGCCGGTACCGACGCGGGACGCCGCCGAGATCGAAAAGGCCCGGAATGCGGAGATGCCCTCTTCCCCGTCGGGGAGTCGCTCGGGCTTCTCCACGATCGAGCGCAGCATGTCCGGAATCAGCCTGATCTGGATGAACCGCGACCGGATCGTGTAATACAGACCGGATCCGATGAGCAAGGCGATCACGGCATACCAGAACCGGTCGTTGACCGCGGTGACAAAATCGACTGCGACGTCCATCCTGCCGATCTTGGGCTGTTCACGGAGATCCCGCAGCGCTTTGAGGTCAGCACCCCGCGTCGGTGCGACGGCCTACCCTTCTCTGGTGAGCTCGGACAAGATGTTGACCCGGATCGGTGGCCTGCTGAGACAGGCCGAGTCGACGGACAACGCGCACGAAGCCGACGCCTTCCTGGCGGCCGCGCAGCGACTCGCGACCGCCGCCTCCGTCGACCTCGCGGTGGCACGCGCGCACGCGGGCGCCAAGGAGCGTCGCGCCACCCCGGTGCAGCGACTGGTGACGATCGGGGAGGTCGGGAAGAAGGGTTTGCGCACCTACGCGCAGTTGTTCCTGGCCATCGCCGCGGCCAACGATGTGCAGTGCGACATCACGGCCACGTCGACGGTGATCTTCGCCTACGGCTTCGCCGACGATATCGACGCGTGCGAGGCGCTGTACTCGTCGCTGCTGGTGCAGATGGTCCGTGCGTCCGACGCGTATCTGCGGTCCGGCACCTACCGCAGCGAGTCGACGGTCCGCACCGTGATCGAACGGCGCGGCGGGCGCGGCGTCAGAACGCGGGTACGCAAGCCGATCGCTCCCGTCACCGCGAGGCTGAACTTCCAGTCGGCGTTCGCTGCGCGTATCGGTGCACGCCTGGCCGAAACCAAAGAGGAAATCGAGAAGGACGCCGAGTCGTCGTCTCCCGGGACCGAACTCGTGCTGCG
Organism: Rhodococcus sp. 7Tela_A2; assembly: GCF_049311045.1. Taxonomy (NCBI): domain Bacteria; kingdom Bacillati; phylum Actinomycetota; class Actinomycetes; order Mycobacteriales; family Nocardiaceae; genus Rhodococcus; species Rhodococcus sp. 7Tela_A2. The sequence goes on from NZ_JAXION010000062.1 coordinate 4,837, forward strand.
CGGCAAAGCCGTGGAATTGCGCGACTTCTACCGCAGCACGTCCCAGGCCCGGGGAAGCTGGCGGGGCAACCGTGCTCCGTCGGCACGCTCGACCGATGCACAGCGTGCCGGCGACAAGGCGGGTCGCGCGGCTCGCTTGGGTACGGCACCCGAACTTCCGTCTTCGCCGAGGAGGCTGGAGGGATGACCCGGGTTCGTGATATCCGCAAGTCTGCGGTGTACGACGCGGAGGCGATGGTGCGCCGCATGTTCGATCTCGCCGACGAGCGTGGTCTGCGCACCGTCGACGTCGCAGGGTCGAGCGTGACGTTGCCCGTCGAGCGGCGGTTCGCGTCCCTCGACTCCGTGCAGCGGTACGTCGATGCCGTACTCGCGCTCGACTGGGTGCGTGCCCGCTGGCCGCGCGCCGCGGTGCCCGTCCGGATCCGTGCTCGCGCCGGTAATGCCGCCGCGCACTACGAAAACGATTGCGCCACAATCGCCCTGCCCGAACATCGCTCCAATACCGCGTGGGCATTTCGGGAGATGGTCGTGCTGCACGAACTCTCTCACCATCTCGATCCTCTGGATCCGGAAGAGGCCACCGAGGGCGCGCACGGCCCCGCGTTCGTCGATCGATTTCTCGCACTGATAGGCGGAATCATCGGCCCGGAAGCAGCATTCGTCCTACAGGCGGCAGGAATCTCCACCGCGACCGGTCCGCAACGATAGCGCCGACTCCCAGGGCCGCGGGCCGAGACAAGGACTTCGGTGGGAATCGTCCTGCTGTCCGGAACCGAGACGTGACAACGCTCGTATCCCCCTGTGGAACATGCCTATCGGTACTTTTTCACATCCGCCGATTCCACCTCCGCCCACACGAGGACCGACGACTCCTCCGGCCGCAGCGAGATGTAGCAACTCTCGTATCGCCTTGTGGAACATACTTATTGGTACTTTAGTCTGCTCCGGTTGCACTTCGGTCGCAGAGTGACCGAGCCGTCGATTCACGGCCCGAAGTACCGTAATGTGTTCCGCATCATACGTAGGCGCGTCGGACGTGTGCACCACGAAACCTTCCGGCTCCCTTCCGAGCACGCTCCATGCGCCGCACACGAAGGAGCACGGTGATGAAACCCGGAGCACGAATCGCCCTCGGTGTAGGCATCGGATATGTCCTGGGCCGCACGAAGAAGATGCGATTGGCCCTGATGCTCGCCGGTGCCGGAGCCACCGGCAAGCTTCCCGCCGGCCCTCAGGACCTCCTGCAGCGAGGCTCTTCGGCACTCGGCTCCTCCCCCGAGATCACCAAGATCACCGAATCCGTTCGGGGGGAACTCGTCCACGCTGCTCGTGCCGCAGCCGTGACGGCGGTCAGCAACCGCATCGACACCCTCAACGATCGGCTCCAGTCCCGGGCTGAGGGTGACGGCGCGCAAGCCCGATCCGACGAGGAAGCCGGGCAGCCGGAATACGAGGACGAATACGACGAAAGCCGTGAAGCGGACGATTATCAGGGCACCGGGGAGAGCGACGAGACGGGCTACACCGACACCGGCGAGGGCGATACGGACGAACAGGATTCCGGCGCCGAGGAGGAACCGGAACCCGAGCGTCCCGCACCCCAGCGCCGCACCACCCGCACACCCTCCCGGCCTCGCGCCTCCCGGAACACGAAGGCGCCGGCCGACAACGACGCGGCCGGCACCGAGGACGCACCTCCCAAGCCCCGCAAGCGGGCCGCACACAGCAATGCGTCGCCCTCGGGCCGCGCTCCCGTACGTCGAACAGGACGGTGAGAAAGATGGCCAAGACAGTAAAGGACTTGCCGGGCGGAGTCGCCGACACAGTGGGCACGGCCGGGAAGAGCGCGACCGATACAGCAGGCCGAGCCGGCCGGACCGCCACCGGCACAGCGGGAACGGCAGCAGGTGGCGCGACCGGAAGCCTGCAGCAATCGTTGCAGGGACTGGCAGGGACGATCGCGCAGAATGCGCTGTCGAAACTGTCGGACCGGGTCACCGGCACGGCAGGCCGCTTGAAAGATTACTCCGACGGCAGCGGTGGGAACTTGGCGAGCGCGCTGACGGGTGTCGAGAAACTCGCCCAGGGCGAGTCGCCACTGAAGGCAGCGGCCAGCACGGGATTCGACCATCTCAAGAACACCGCGAAGGACAAGTTCGGGGACGTCAAGGACTCGATCACCGGCGGCGACAAAGGCAAGGGTGGCGGGAGCAACAAGAAACTCAAGCTCACCAACATCGTCGAGTACATCGACGTAGGGGTGCCGCTCGACCTGGCCTACGACCAGTGGACACAATTCGCCGACTGGCCGAAATTCATGAAGAAGGTCGAACAGGTCGAACAGGTCGAAGACGAGAAACTCCACTGGACCGGCAAGGTGTTCTGGTCCCGGAGGAACTGGGAATCCTCCATCCTCGAACAGGTTCCGTTCGAACGAATCGTGTGGCGCTCCACCGGCGGAAAGGGGTACATCGACGGCGCCGTCACCTTCCACGAACTCACGCCCGATCTCACCCGGATCATGATGATCCTCGAGTATCACCCTCGCGGGTTGTTCGAGCATACGGCGAACCTGTGGCGTGCTGTCGGTCGACGGGCACGCTTGGAACTGAAGCACTTCCAGCGTCATGTGATGACCGACGCCATACTGCGTCCCGACGAAATCGTGGGCTGGCACGGCGAGATCCGCGAGAAAGAGGTCGTCAAGGACGACGAGACCGCACGGAGGGAAGAGGAGGAGCGGGCGGCCGAAGAGTCAGGTTACGACGAGGAACTCCGGGACGAGGAGGAGGACTACGAGGGCGACGAGGACGAGGATTACGACGACGAAAACGACGAAAACGAGTTGCCCGACGATAATTCGGAGGACGAAGGAGACGAGGCAGACGAGGAACCCGTTCCCGCGAAACGGACCCGGGCACAGCAGAGCACCGGAACTCGTCCTGCGCGGTCGCGAGCGTCCCGGTCATGACCATCCAGCCCGCCGGCGGGGGCGGCGGGAGCGGTGGGGGCGGGAGCGGTGGCGGCGGCGTCGCTCGCTCGGACTCCTCGGGACTGGCCGATGTCATGGACACCATCCTGGACAAGGGTCTGGTCATCGACGCGTACGTGCGGGCGTCGCTCGTCGGTATCGAACTTCTCACCATCGACGCGCGGGTCGTCGTCGCCAGTGTCGACACCTACCTGCGATTCGCTGATGCCGTCGATCGGCTGGAGATTTCCGAGAACGAACCCCAGGGTCTGCCGGATCTCGTCGGCGACATCGCCTCCGGCGGCGCCAAGCACAAGACGAAGGGAGCACTCGAGGCGGCCGGAGAGAAGGTCGGCGACTTCCTCGGCGAGGTGCAGGAACAAGGACAGACGGCTCGGCGACCGCGGAGGGGTGAGGACTGATGTCCACGGAGCAGACCGAACGACCGGAACAGGGCGGCGGAGACGATACACACACCGCCACTGCGATGTACGTGTACGGCATCGTGCCCTCGGACGTGGAACCCGAAGAGGACGCGGAAGGCGTGGGTAATCCACCCGCCGGGATCTCCGTCGTCCGTTCCGGCCGCATCGCGGCTCTGGTGAGCGAGATCCCGACCGATCGCGCACTCGGCACACCCGACGACCTCACGGCCCACGCCGGCCTCCTCGACGGGACTGTGACTGTCGCGCCCGTGATCCCGTTCAGGTTCGGTGCGGTCCTCGCCGATCGCGACGCCGTCGCCGAAGAACTGCTCGAGGGGCACGAGGACGAACTCACGGCGGCACTCGATCAACTCGAAGGCCTGGCCCAGTTCGTCGTGAAGGGGAGGTACGTGGAAAGGGCCGTGCTGCAGGAGATCCTGGACGACGATCCCGAGGCCGCACGGTTGCGCGAAGAGATCCGCGGACAGTCCGAAGCCGCCACTCGCGAAGCCCGGATGGCGCTCGGAGAGATCATCGAGGGGGCCATCGAAGCCAAACGTGATGAGGACACCCGACGGACGATCGAGGCTGTATCCGCGCTCGATCCCATGGTCAACCAACGGAAGCCCACCCACGAGCAGGATGCGGTCCATATCGCCGTCCTCGTCGAACTCGACAGACAGGACGAACTCGAGGGCATTCTCCGCGAGCTGGGTAACGAATGGGACGGCAGGGTAGAGATCTCGCTGCTCGGCCCGATGGCGGCCTACGACTTCGTGACGAAATCCGATTCGCGCGAGGAGGACTGAACGATGGGACTTCTGACGACCCTGATCACCCTGCCACTCGCCCCTGTCAAAGGAGTGATGTGGGTCGGGGAGATCATCGAAGAACAGGTCGAGCAGCAACTGCACGACCCTGCGAACGTACGTCGCGAACTCGAGGAGATCGAGAACGCTGCGGCCGCCGGCGATATTTCGCCGGAAGAGAAGGACGATGCCCAGCAGGCGGTCCTGAACCGCATGATCTCGCCCGGCGGACCCGGGGCCGACAGGATGAAGAGGTGACCTCATGGCGAGAGACACCGGCCCACCGTCGATCTCGACAGCACAAGCTGCGTCGGCGGCTCTCACTCACCTCGGGACTCTGACCCTGAAGGAGACACAGGGTGTCACCTCCGTCGAACCGGCAGAAGACGGCTGGATCGTCGAGGTGGAGGTGGTCGAGGACAGGCGGATCCCCGCGTCGACGGACATGCTCGCGCTCTACGAGGTGGAGATCGATTTGGACGGGAACCTGCTCGCGTACCGGAGGACCCGTCGCTACGCACGCGGTAGCAGCGACATCGGAGCGAGGACCGGGATATGACGGTCGTGGGCGGAGGCACAGCGGCGCCGCAGCCCTACGGCGGCGGCAACCGGTCGACCAATCTCGGCGACATCCTCGAACGGGTCCTCGACAAGGGCCTGGTCATCGCCGGCGACATCCAGGTAAACCTGCTCGACATCGAACTTCTCACCATCAAACTCCGGCTCGTCATCGCATCGCTCGAGACGGCGAAATCCGTCGGAATCGACTGGTGGGAGAACGACCCGTGGCTGACGAGCAAGGCGCGTGCACCCGAGATCGTCTCGGACCGTGCAGAACTGGAGTTGGAGAACCGGCGGTTACGCGAACGGCTCGCCGCACTCGAGGCAGCCGGATCGACGGAACCGGTGGAGATCGTGGACGAGGAGGACCGTGGCTGACACGACCGGGGTCTGGATGTACGCGGTGACCGAGGAGATACTCGCCGACCGCGGGACGAAGGCCGCTTCCGGTGTGGCCGGCGAACGGATCCGCACGGTGCACGAAGGCGGATTGACCGCCGTGGTGGGAACAGTGCCCCTGGACGGTTTCGGCGAGGCCGCGTTGGCGCACAATCTGGAGGACATGGAATGGCTCGAACATGTTGCCCGAGCTCACGATGCGGTTGTCGCTGATCTGTCCCGACAGGCACCCGTGGTACCGCTGCGTCTGGCGACCGTCTGCCTCGAAGACGAGCGGGTCCGGGAACTCCTGACCGAGCACCGGGAACAGTTCTCGTCGGCACTCGCGCTGGTTCGGGGACGAACCGAGTGGGGGGTCAAAGCGTTCGCGGACAGGAAGGAACTGACGCGGGCGGCCGCCGAATCGCGCACGGAAGAGGGCGTCTCCGGAAGCGGAACTGCCTACCTTCAGCGGCGCCGCGCGCAACTGACAGCGCAAGAGAGCGTCGAACGTGACGCCGCTGCCCGCGCGGAGGAGATCCATGACCGGTTGCTGCGCAAGGCCGCTGCCGGGCGCCGGGGCGCACCGACCGATCCGGCGTTGAGCGGAAGCCACGAATGGATGCTGCTCAACGGCACATATCTCGTCGACGACGACCGCGCCGACGAACTCCGTGCCGAAGTGGAGGAACTGGGGTCGCAGTTTCCGGGGATTCGGCTCGAGATGAGCGGTCCGTGGCCGCCCTACTCGTTCGCCGGTGCGGAACGGATCTCACCGTGAGGTACGCGGACGGATCGGTGGACGAGGAGCGGCGGATCGCACTGATCGATCTGCTGGATCGCGTGCTGTCGGGAGGCGTGGTCATCACCGGCGACATCACACTGTCTATCGCCGAGATCGACCTGGTACGGATCTCGCTCCGCGCGCTCATCTCGTCGATCAGCACGCTGTCCGTTCAGGGAATCGACGCGCCCGTTCCGCGTGGGGTACGGGGACCGTGAGCGAGTCCGCGAGGTTCCCTCCACGTATCGACGCCGATCCTGAATCCGTGGAGCGGGGGCTGGTGACGCTGGTGCTGACCCTGGTCGAACTCCTCCGGCAGCTCATGGAGCGCCAGGCACTGCACCGCGTGGATGCGGGCGATCTCAGCGACGAGCAGATCGAACGCGTCGGAACTACGTTGATGCTGCTCGAAGAACGCATGGCCGAATTGCGCGACCACTTCGGGCTCACCCCCGAGGATCTCAACATCGACCTCGGTCCGCTGGGGACGTTGCTGCCCCGGGAGTGAGCCGCAGCGGTCACACTCCGGCGATCTCGACTCGGTCGTAGTCCGTCACGCCGCCGGCGAGTACCCGAAGGTGATCGTCCATGGTGCCGAGCGTGTGCTCGATCGCGGTGAGCCGGCTCAGGTAGTGGCCGATGGAGTGTTCCGCGGTGACACCGATGCCTCCGTGCATCTGCACCGCCTCCTGCCCGACCTTGCGTGCGGTCCGGCCCACCTGCAACTTCGCCCTCGACGCGATGATCGGATCGACGATGCCGTCCGCCAGTGCCATCGTTGCGTACAGGCTCATGCTGGCCGCCAGCTCGTACAGGACGTACATGTCGGCGGCGCGGTGTGTCAGCGCCTGGAACATCGACAGCGGAACACCGAACTGCTTGCGCTGCTTCAGATATCCCGTCGTCAGCTGCACCGACGCGTCGATCGCCCCGACCGCTTCGGCGCACAGCGCGGCTTGCGCGCGGACGACGGCGCCGGAGATCGCGGCGGACGCGTCGACGGCGTCACCGAGGGGTTGCGCCGCCACGCCGTCCAGCACGATCTGCGCACCGCGTCGCTCGTCGTTCGTGCGGTAGACCGTGCGCGAGAGGCCGTCCGCACCGGCGTCGACCAGGAACAGGCCCACGCCGCCGTCGGGAAGCTTCGCGGACACGAGGACGATGTCGGCGCAATCTCCGTGCAGCACAGGGTTCTTGCGACCGGAGAGCAACCACCGGTCACCGTCGCGGGTCGCGGTGGTGGCGACATCGATCGTGGGCCACCGGCTACCGGGCTCGTCGTGCGCGAAAGCGAGCCGGAGATCACCTTCGGACAACCGCGGCACGAGTTCGGAACGCTGTGCGTCACTGCCGAGTTCGGCGACGAGACCGCCCGGCAGGTACACCGCGGCGAGTACCGGTTCGGGTGCGAGCGTACGGCCGATTTCGGTCATGACCGCCATGACCTCCACCGGGCCGGCACCCATGCCTCCGTGTTCCTCCGCGAAAGGCAGTCCGAGCACTCCCAGTTCGGCGAGCTGCTTCCATACCTCGGGGCTCCACCCCAGGTCGCTGTCGGAGACTCGGTTACGGGCTTCCACGTCGTATGCCGCAGTGAGCATGTCGCGGACGGTCTTACGGAGCAGGTCCTGCTCGGTGTCGAGTTCGAAGTTCATGTCCTGGGCCTCACAGTCCGAGAATCGAAGAAGCGATGATCGAACGCTGTACCTCGCTCGAACCGCCGTAGATGGTCACCTTGCGGGTATTGAGGTAGGCCGGGGTGGTGAGTTGCGCCCATTCCGGCGAATCGATGTCCGAGGCGCCGGACGGCAGCGAGTCCGGTCCCGCAACGTCGACGAGGAGCTCGGTCGCCGCCTGCTGCAATTCGGAGCCTCGGAGCTTCAGCAGCGACGATGCCGGATTGGGCTTACCGTCCGCAGATCCGGCGACCACCCGCAGCTGTGTGAGTTCGAGAGCGAGCAGTTCGTTCTCGAGTTCGGCGAGACGCGAGGCGAAGATCGGATCCGAGAGCAGAGTGCCGTCTCCGACCGCGATGTCCGCCGCGAGGCTCTTGGCGCGAGCGAGCTTGACCTTGGTCGCGCCGACCCTGGCGATGCCGGTGCGTTCGTTGCCGAGCAGGAACTTGGCCTGCGTCCAGCCCGTGTTCTCTTCGCCGACAAGGTTTTCTGCGGGAACACGCACGTCCTCGAAGAACACTTCGTTGACCTCGTGGCTGCCGTCGATCAGCTTGATCGGCCGCCGGGTGACCCCGGGTGTATTCATGTCGATGAGCAGCATCGAGATACCGGCCTGCTTCTTCACGTCCGGGTTGGTGCGGACGAGGCAGAAGATCCAGTCGGCGTGCTGGGCGAGTGTGGTCCAGGTCTTCTGTCCGTTGACGATGTAGTCGTCACCGTCGCGCACCGCGCGGGTCTTGAGCGACGCGAGATCCGACCCTGCTTCGGGCTCGGAGAATCCCTGGCACCACCAGATGTCGAGGTTGGCGGTTTTGGGGAGGAAGCGTTCTTTCATGTCCTGCGAGCCGAACTGCGCGATGACAGGACCGATCATCGACGCATTGAACGGCAGCGGTTCGGGCACCGACGCGAGTTGCATCTCGCTGAGCCAGATATTGCGCTGCATGGGGGTCCATTCCTGACCGCCCCATTCGACGGGCCAGTTCGGGACGGCCAGGCCCCGAGCGTGGAGGATACGCTGAGTCGCGATGAAGTCGTCCCTGCCGAGAGGTTTGCCGGCGGCGACCTTCGAGCGCACATCGGCGGGGATCTCGGTGGTGAAGAAGGTGCGCAGCTCGTCACGGAATGCGCGCTCCTCCTCGGTGAGCTTCAGGTTCATGGGGGCCTTCCGTCACGGGTGGTGGCAATGGCTCATGAGCGCCCGGAATCCCGCACGTTCGCGAAATTGTGGCGCCCAACACAATGCAAAACTAACCTTACATCGTTAGTTCGTCCAGATCGGCGCCGAAAAGGACCTTCCATGGCACGACCCCGCACGCCCCTGCTCAACCGATCGCTCATTCGCGACACCACGCTCGCGCTGGTGGACGAGTACGGCCTGGCTGCCGTGTCCATGCGCAGGATCGCTGCCGAACTCGACGTGCGCGCACCCTCGCTCTACAGCCACTACGCGAACAAGGACGAGCTGTTCGACGACATCGCCGACGGCATCGCCGCGACGGTGGATGTGAGCGGATTCGAGGGCGAGGACTGGCAGGAAGGCCTGCGGATCTGGGCGCGCTCGTATCGGGCGGCACTCGCCGTCCATCCCAACCTCGTCCCCTTCCTGGCGTCGAGTCCACGCCAGCGTCCGACCGCCCTGCACCATGCGGACGCCGTCCACGGGGGCCTGACCCGCGCGGGCTGGCCCCCGCGAGCCGCGACGCTCATCGGAGCGTCGATCAAGTACATCGTCATCGGCTCGGCGATCACGTCGTTCGCGGGCAGCTTCGACCATCACGCCGAGACCTACAGCACCCGATATCCGCATCTCTCGCAGGCGCACCGGCTGCGCGAGTACGCGGCCGAGATCGACGTGGACAGCTTCGAACTCCTCCTGGAATCGTTTCTCCGCGGACTCGAGGACGAATACCCGGGGATGCCGGAGATTCCGGCGCACGGTTGAGCACGCTGTTGGCAGTGCGGAGTCGGCGGCGCCGTCCTACGGTGGAACGATGACGCGCACCATTCGTATCGGACTTCAACTACAGCCCCAGCAACAACCCGACTACCGGGTCATTCGCGACACCGTGCTCCGCGCCGAGGACGCCGGCGTGGACATCGTCTTCAACTGGGACCACTTCTTCCCGCTCTACGGCGATCCCGACGGCGCCCACTTCGAATGCTGGACGATGCTCGGTGCCTGGGCCGAGCAGACCGAACGCGTCGAGATCGGCGCACTGGTCACCGGAGGCGGCTACCGCAACCCCGATCTGCTCGCCGACATGGCCCGCACGGTCGACCACATCAGCGGCGGCCGTCTCATCCTCGGTATCGGCTCCGGCTGGTTCGAAAAGGACTACGACGAGTACGGCTACGACTTCGGCACGAAAGGCTCCCGCCTGGACCTCCTGGCCGAATATCTGCCCCGCATCACGTCGCGCTTCGAGAAACTGAACCCACCGCCCACGCGGCACATCCCGATCCTCATCGGTGGTGGCGGTCCGAAGAAGACCCTTCCGCTCGTCGCGAAGTACGCAGACATCTGGCACAGTTTCGGCGAGTTCGACACCCACGTCGAGAAGTCCGACATCCTCGCGCAACGCTGCGCCGATCTGGGCCGTAGCCCCGACGAGATCGAGCGATCCACGGACTGGCCGGGCGTCGACAAGGCCGCACTCTACGTCGAACAGGGCATCACCCAGTTCACCATCGGCATCGGCGGGCCGGACTACGACCTCGCGCCCCTCGTCGAGGCGATCGCCTGGCGCGACGCGAGCGCCGGTCTCGCCTGAAAAACCCACGGCCTGAAAAACCCACGGGTAGGTGCTGTTACGTGGCGCACACGTCTCAGCACCTACCATGGATGGTGCATGCCGTATCTACCGAATCTTCCACCGTGCACCTCCGACGACTGGGACGACGACCGCCGGCGCCGGCGCATGCGCGATACCCGGCTCGGCCACAGCGGGACCCGCTTCGGCCGCGCGCGCATCGTTCTGGCCCGGCTCGTGTACGTGCTCGTACCACTGATCGTGCTGGCCACCCTGTATTGGACGTGGGACGTCGCACCCGTTCGGGAAAAGCTTGCCCTGACACAACCGCAGATCCATCAGGTCTACGACGCGGCGGAGCGAGACGATCTCGATACCGCCGTGGTCGATCTGGTGGGCCTGGGCAACCTCGATGCGACCCCGACCGCCGAGGCGTTACCGGCGTTGAGCGAAATCGGTCAGGTGTGGTCGGTCCAATACGACAACAGCGGTCTCGACACCGCTGTCGTCAGCGATCTGATCCTCGAGCGTGCCGGGTGGTCGGGCGTGGAGAACGTCGTCCTCGTCGGGCACAGCATGGGCGGCATCATCGCGCTGGAAGTCGCGCAGCACCTGTACGAGGAATCACCGCTCGAGGTGAGGGGCGTGATCCTGGATTGCACTCCGGTGGACCTCCACGCGGTGCGGGCCGAAAGCCGCAATGCGGGGGAAGACCTGCTCCGCTGGATCGGCTGGCTGCCCGGCGCACGCGAAAGCCGGTTGATGCGGATGACGGTCGAGGTCGCCGCACGGCAGGATCGTTTCGTCGTCCCCTCGGACCGCTGGTATCGGCGGATCGACACCACCGAACTGCGGAACGTGGTCGACGAGGTGCTGCGCGACAAGATATTGTCGGACGATGCCGCGAGCAACGGACTGATCGAGGCACAGTTCCGCGCGATCGTCGCGTCGGGCGCCACCGACAATCTGCAGGCGCTCGCCGAACCCCGCGACGACAAGGTCCGTCCCGCCGTCGTCTTCCTGCGGCCCCGGCTCGCGCAGGACGACCCGGTCGTGGACGTCGACTACACGCAGCGGATTCTCCTCGACCAGGCAGGCGGACCCGGCGGAACGCTCCTCGTGTCGAAGCTCGGACACATCGGGCACGCCAACCCGATCCAGGCGCCGGCGGCGTACAACGAGGCGATCACCCGGCGGGTAGCACCGTTTCTGGACACGCGGCCCGGTGCGGTCGACACGAACGACGACGCGGCGGACGGCATCGCTCCGGACGGATCCTGAAGGCGCACAACGCTCATTACCCGTTCATCTTCTCGTTCCCTGCCGATCGTGTACGACTCCTACGGTGCTCGGAGCCCCCCGAACCGAGGAGATACGCCCGTGGCCCGCACGCACCTGCCCCTGTTCCCGACGCACGACGGCAGTTCGTCCCGCGCGAACATCACCTGCCTGTACAAATGTGGCGACGCATGCTCGCAGAGCGTGCCGAACACCTCCGGCGGTACCTATTTCGGCGATGTCGTGCGTACCTCGCTCACACGCCGCGGGGTGTTGCGCGGCGGCGCAATGGCCGTTCTCGCAGTGGGGGCCGGAGGTGCCCTCGCCGGTTGTGCGGACGACTCCGCGGCCGCGAGCAGCGGTGCAGAACCCACCGCCGGCCCCCGTGCGGTAGATCTCGGACCCGCGGCCACCGGAACGGACTTCGCCGCGGTGGCACCCAACACCGACGACGCCGTGACGGTACCGGCCGGGTACGAATCCGCGGTGGTCATCCGTTGGGGCGATGCCGTTCTGCCCGGCGCTCCCGCGTTCGACATCGATCGCCAGACGGCGGCAGCACAGGAAAAGCAGTTCGGGTTCAACAACGACTTCGCCGGGTTGCTCCCGGTGGACGGGGTACCGAACACGTATCTGCTCGTCGTCAACCACGAGTACACCACCGAGCCCTTCATGTTCGCCGGTTACGACGCCGAGAACCCCACCGAGGAACAGGTGCGGATGGGCTGGGCCAACCACGGACTGTCCGTCGTCCAGGTCCAGGGTGAGCCCGGGACCGGGCGTCTCACACCAACATTCGGACCGTACAACCGGCGCATCACCGGAACCACCGAATTCGTCCTCACCGGACCCGCCGCCGGAAGCGAGTTGCTGAAAACCACTGCGGGCCCGACAGGCACGCGCGTCGCGGGCACCCTCAACAACTGTGCAGGTGGCCTGACACCATGGGGCACAGTGTTGTCCGGCGAGGAGAACTTCAACCAGTACTTTGCGAACGCAGAACGCATCACCGACCCTGTCGTCGCCGAACGACTGGCGCGGTACGGACTGGAAGGCGGTGAGACCGAACGGAAGTGGGAACGCTTCGACACGCGATTCGACATAGCATCCGAGCCCCAGGAGGTGAACAGATTCGGATGGATCGTCGAGATCGACCCGTGGGATCCGCACTCCGTCCCGGTCAAGCACACCGCGCTCGGGCGTTTCAAGCACGAAGCCGCAACCGTGTACGTCACCGGCGACGGCACTGTGGTCGCCTACAGCGGCGACGACGAGCGTTTCGACTACATGTACAAGTTCGTCTCGTCGCGGAAGATGCAACCCGGGAACTCCCGGGCCGCAGTACGGCACAACATGACTCTGCTCGACGCCGGGACGCTGTACGTCGCCGAACTCACCGGCGATCACCCCGGCGCGATCGACGGGTCGGGCACACCCCCGGAGGGCGGCCGATTTTCGGGCACAGGCCGGTGGATTCCCTTGCTGCGCGCCGAGGAAGACGGTCGGGGAGTCTCGCTGGTGGACGGCATGAGCGCCGACGAGGTGGCCGTCTTCACCCGGTTCGCCGGCGACAAGGTCGGTGCGACCAAGATGGACCGGCCGGAGGACTTCGAGCCCAACCCGGTGACCGGCAAGGTGTACGTGGCACTGACCAACAACACCAAGCGCGGCGCAGACAGTACGGCCCCCGCCGACGAAGCCAACCCGCGCGTCAACAACAAGAACGGCCAGGTTCTCGAGATCGACGACGACCACGCGGGCACATCGTTCACGTGGAATCTGCTGCTCGTGTGCGGTGACCCGAACGAGGCGGACACCTACTTCGGCGGATTCGACCCGGCGCAGGTCAGTCCCATCTCGTGCCCCGACAATCTCGCCTTCGACCCCCACGGCAACCTGTGGATCTCCACGGACGGTAACGCTCTCGGTTCCAACGACGGCCTGTTCGCCGTTGTACTCGACGGGCCGCGCCGCGGCGAAACGAAACAATTCCTCACCGTGCCGATCGGCGCCGAGACCTGCGGCCCGATCGTGGACGCGGACCGGGTGGTCGTGTGTGTTCAGCATCCGGGGGAGACCGACGAGGCATCGTGGGACAGTCCCGCATCGCACTGGCCCGAGGGCGGCAACACCGCACCCCGGCCGGCTGTCGTCGCAGCATGGAAGTCCGACAAGGGACGGATCGGCACCTGACGGGCCTGCGGCGCGCTACCCCAGCCAATCCAGGACGGCGGCAGCGGTCCAGGACTGCTGCATGCTGCCCAGCGGTTCACCGGTGAACGGTTCGTAGTACTCCGCGAACGAACCGTCACTGACCTGGCGTAACCCCTCCGCCCGCAACATGTTCGAACGTTCTGCCCAACCGCGCCGGGCGAACGCCCACGAGAACAACCACGTCATCACGGGCCACACGGGGCCTCGCCAGTACTCGCGGGGCCGGAACGCTCCCGAGACGGGCGAGGCCGACGGTGGCACCGCGTAACGGAGATCGGGGTGGCCACAGAATTTCGGGCCTTCGAAGGTCCGGAGCAGCGCCCGCTCCGCCTGCCGGTCGAGACCGCCGCACAGAAGCGGAGCAAACATCGCGAGAGTGTCTGTGGCTACCCATTTTCCACTACGAAGGTCGAAGTCCTTCGCTGCGCCGCTGCGGGGATCGGTCGTCGCGACGACGCCGTGCCGGAACCGTTCGGCCCAGCCGTACAGGTCGCGGACATCGGCGTTGGGCCGGGAGTGTTCCTCGCCGATATTGGCCAGAACTTCACACGCCAGGGAGAAGATCGCGCTGACGAACACATCCTCCACCGCGAAGCTCATCGTCTTGGCGAGCACGTCGTCCTCGTAGCGCGCCGCCTTCATCTCCTCGAGCAGCCACAGATAGCGGGCGTACTCGCCGTCACTGGGACGCTCGGCGGGATCGGCGACGTGATTGAGGTCCTCACGGCGGAAGAGCGGAACGTTACCGGCGGTGACGTTCGAGTAGGCGAGATCCCACCGCGGCGAATTGTCCATGCCCGATTCCCACCCGTGGTAGAGCGCGATGCGGCCGTTACCGTCCAGGTCGCGGGCATGGGCGAGCCACCGGTGCCACCGCATCAGATCGGCCCACCGGCGGTCCAGGAACTCCTCCGCGACCGCTCGTGTGCTGCGGCCGTGCCGCCGCGAGTTCTCGAGGATGCGCTGCACGGCGATCGCGTGCACAGGGGGTTGTGTGATGCCCGACGTCTCCACTCCCACCGGGGCGTTGTCCGCGAGTTCGGACACGGCCCATCGCGCCGGCCCGGGGAAATATCCGTCGACACCGTTCGCGAACACGATGTGCGGGATCATGCCGTTCTTCCACTGCGCCGACAGCAGGGTGTCGAGTTCCACGACGGCGCGTTCGACGCTGAGCGGCGCGAGTCCGACCGCGACGAACGCGGCGTCCCAGCTCCACATGTGCGGATACAGCCTGGGTGCGGCACTGGTCATGGATCCCAGGTCGTTGCCGCGCAGCAGGTAGGCGGCGCGCGCGGCGAGCTGAGTCGGGGTGAATCCTCGGTCCGGCATCGTCTCATTCTCCGGCTTCCCCGCCGATCCGCACGCCGGGCACGCCTGTGTAACACGCGCGATACATGCGGGACTACGCTCGAAGTATGGGCAGGCAGCGAGGTGGCCGGGCTGCATCGACGCCGCGCCGGGTGAAAGCGACAGATGCCGCGAAGGGACCCGTGGAGGGTCTGTACGACATCGACACCGGTACATGTGAGCTGGTCAAGGACCGGTATCTGCCCGACGGCTGGGTGCTCGAGGTCAACGGGGTGCCGAGTTCTCATATCGACCTGAGCGATCCCACCCTGCTCGAGTTCGAGTACATGCGCTGGATCGCGCTGCTCGTGGAGAGCAGATTCTCCACCGACACCCGGCTGCGCGCGCTGCATCTCGGTGGCGGCGCGTGCACGATGGCGAGGTATTTCGCAGCCGTGTATCCCGACGCGCGCCAGGTGGTCGTGGAGATCGACGGCCGGCTCGCCGAGCTGGTACGCGAGTGGTTCGATCTTCCGCGCGCACCGCTGCTCCGCATCCGGGTGGGGGAGGCCCGTGCGGTCCTGACCGGCCTCTCGGACGACAGCAGGGACCTCGTGGTGCGGGACGTGTTCGCCTTCGACCGGACGCCTGTTGCACTCACGACGGTCGAATTCACGCGTCACGCGCGGCGGGTGCTCTCGCCCGGCGGCATCTACGTCGTCAACTGCGGGGACACCCGCGACCTGACCACGGCGCGGCGAGAGGCCGCCACCATCGGCTCCGTGTTCGAACACCTGGCCGTGATCGCCGATCCCGCGATGCTCAAGGGCCGGCGGTACGGCAACATCATCATCGCGGGAAGCGATACGCCACTGTCCGATACTCCTTCGCTGGCAAGGGAATTGCTCGGCGGTGCGGTCCCTGCCCACTTGTGGGACGACACCCAGGTACGGCGGTTCGCGGCCGGTTCGCGAGTGATCGACGACAGTGAGGCACCGGTCCGGAAGTCCGGCACACCGGTAGAGGCCGGAACAAACGGGAAGACGCAGGGGTTGCACGAATCATGACTTCCGTGGACTCGCCCGTACTGCAGGTTTTCCCTCTGGGCTCCCCTTGGCAGACGATCGATCCGTTCCTGTTCGTCGCCCATCACGTCGACGCCTACCCGGCAGGCAACCCCGACCTCGGTCCCGACGCTCCGCTCACCGGTCGTCCGCTCGGTCAGGACTTCGGCAATCCCGAGGGCTGGAACATGTACCACGGCACGACCGTCCCCGGATTCCCGCAGCACCCGCATCGCGGTTTCGAGACAGTGACGTTCGTCCGGACCGGCATCATCGATCATTCCGACTCCGTGGGGGCCACAGCGCGCTTCGGTGAGGGCGATACGCAGTGGCTCACGGCAGGCAACGGCGTGGTGCACAGCGAGATGTTCCCCCTGCTGCACCGTGACCGCCCCAACCCCCTCGAGTTGTTCCAGATCTGGCTCAACCTTCCCCGCGAGTCGAAAACCGCGGAACCTCACTTCGCGATGCTGTGGAACGAGGTCACGCCCACCGTCGTCGCGACCGACGCATCCGGGCGATCCACGCACGTCCGCGTCCTTGCGGGTGCGCTCGGTGACGCGACACCGCCACCTCCACCGCCGGCGTCGTGGGCATCTCGGCCGGAGTCCGACGTCGCGATCTGGAACATCGACCTTTCTGCCGGATCGGAGTGGACACTTCCGCCCGCCGCGGGCCCCGACACCCGCAGGGTCCTGTACGTCTACAGCGGTTCCCCGGTCGCCATCGGTGGTACCGCAGTGGAATCCGGCCACGGTGCGCTGGTCGACGCCACGGCACCGGTGGTACTCCGGGGCGGACCCGACGGGACGCAGATCCTGATGATGCAGGGTCGCCCGATCGGTGAGCCCGTCGTGTCGTACGGGCCGTTCGTGCTCAACGACGAAGACGGCGTCCGGAAGGCTTTCGACGACTACCGGCGCACCGGATTCGGTGGCTGGCCGTGGGAGTCCGACGGCCCGGTGCATCCCGCGGAATCGGGGCGCTTCGCGCGTTACCCCGATGGCAGGGTCGAGACGCCCTGACCGGGCAGAATGCGGATCACCTGAACTGCATGGACCTGTCGACCCGGCCCCATCTCATGGTGGGCAGATCGAGCAGGTAGTTCTGGCGCATGAGCCATGGGCTGCGGGAACCCTGGCCGGGCAGCGTGTTTTCCGCGCGGTGGATATACCCCGAGTTCAATCCGAGCAGCGGTCTGCGTTGCCCGTCGCCGGTGTACGAGGGTACGGCGATGCGGTATCCCTTGCGGCGCATGTATCCGAGCACCCGGCAGACGTACAAAGATGTGAGGTCGGCACGGAGGGTCCAGGACGCATTCGTGTAACCGATGCACAACGCGGCGTTCGGGATGCCGTCGAGCATGGTGCCGCGATAGATGACCGTGGAGGAAAGATCGACCGGTTCGCCGTCGACGGCTATCGCGATCCCGCCGGCAGGTACCAGACGAAGGCCGGTGGCAGGGATCAGGACGTCGGCGTCGAGTTCGGTTCCCGAACGCAACCGGACACCCTTCTCGGTGACCGTGTCGATGTGGTCGGTGACGACCTCTGCCGCGCCGGTTCCCAGCGCCTCGAACAGATCGGAGTCCGGCACCACGCACAGGCGCTGGTCCCACGGATCGTACGACGGCGTGAAGTGAGGATCGACCTGCGCCTTGTCATGGAGTCGGCGCGCGGTCAGCGTGCGCAGCACGCGCTTCGCGAGAAACGGTGCCCGCCGGCAGAACTGGTAGAAACCGAGATTGGTCACCACGTTCTTCGCCCGCACCGCACGGTGGGCGACGGCGCCGGGCAGGTAACGGTGCAGGAGGCGGGCCCACCCGTCCTGCGCCGGAAGAGACATGACGTACGACGGCGAGCGCTGCAACATCGTCACGTGTTCGGCCAGTTCCGCGAGCGCGGGCACCAGGGTCATCGCTGTCGCACCACTACCGATCACCACGATCCGCTTGCCGTGCCAGTCGAGATCCTCCGGCCAGAACTGGGGATGGACGACCGTCCCCGCGAAGTCGTCCAGCCCGGGAATCTCGGGTAGGTACCCGGACTCGTAGCTGTAATAGCCGCTGCACAGGTACAGGAACGAGCACGACATCTCGACCGTCCGGTCTCCGACCCGGGCACGCACCGTCCACCGCGCATGCTCCGACGACCAGGATGCCTCGGTCACCTTGTGCCCGAACCGTATTCGAGTATCGATTCCGTTTTCGGCGGCAGTGTCGCGTACATACTGCAGAATGTCCGCACCGTCGGCGATCGACTTCTCCCCTCGCCACGGCCGGAACGGGTAACCCAGCGTGTACATATCGCTGTCGGATCGGATTCCGGGGTACCGGAACAGGTCCCAGGTTCCGCCGAGGGAGTCGCGGCTCTCGAGAATTGCGTACCGGAGGTCCGGGCACCGCGTCTGCAGGCGGTATCCGGCACCGATTCCGGAAAGACCGGCACCGACGACCAGCACATCGACGTGTTCCACCGGGTTCCTACCCTTCGGTCCAGGCGAGAAGGTCGTCGACGGACCACGTGTTGATCACCCGATCCGGTTCGACGCCCCGCTCGGCAGCGCGCTCACAACCGTAGCCCAGCCACGCGAGTTGCCCGGGTGCGTGGGCGTCGGTGTCGATGGAGAACAGGCACTCCGTCGCCAGCGCGAGATCGATCAGGCGTGACGGGGGATCGCGGCGCTCCGGCCGGGAGTTGATCTCCACCGCGGTGCGGTGGTCGCGGCACGCCGCAAACACCTTCTCGGCGTCGAACTTCGATTCGGGACGCTGCCCGCGACCTCCCGTGACGAGCCTGCCCGTGCAGTGCCCCAGCACATCGACGTGAGGGTTTTCGACAGCACGGAGCATCCGCTTCGTCATCACGTCACGGTCGGCACGGAGGTGGGAGTGCACGCTGGCCACCACCACGTCGAGTTCCGCGAGCAGGCCCTCGTCCTGGTCGAGCGTTCCGTCGTCGAGGATGTCGACCTCGATTCCCGTGAGTATCCATGCGCCCTCGCCCTTCTCGTTGATCTCCGCGACCACCTCGAGCTGAGTGAGAAGGCGTTCGGCGCTGAGCCCGTTCGCGACCGTGAGCCGGGGGGAGTGGTCGGTGAGCGCGTAGTACTCGTGCCCGATCATCGACGATGCGGCGCGGTGCATCTCGTCGATCGAGCTGCCGCCGTCCGACCAGTCCGTGTGGGTGTGCAGATCACCGCGCAGCGCCGCGAGCAATTCCTGCCCGCCTCTCCCGATGGGTTCGGCTTCCTCGCGCAGCCGGGCGAGGTACTCGGGAACGCCGTCGAAGGACTCGCGTATCACCGCTGCGGTCTTCGGACCGATGCCGGGCAGTTCCGTCCAGTTGTCCCGGCGGCGCCTCGAGGACCGCGCCACGTCGTCGAGTCCGGCGACGATGTCGGCCGCGTGCCGGAAGGCCTGGACGCGGTAGGTGGCGGCGTGCTCGCGTTCGAGATAGAACGCGACCTCACGAAGAGCTGTGACCGGATCCATCTCTCCATTGTGGCAACGCGGGTCCGTACGGTGGAGGCCATGCCGAAATGTCCGATTGCTCTTGCCGTCGCCGTCGCGGGCGGTATGTCCGCGTTCGCCTGGGTGTCGTCACAGGTGAGCGCGCAGGCGCAGGGCCTGATGGTGGACATCGCCGATGCGCCCCCTGCGCCCGTGGTGATCGTGCCCGGCGCCCGGGTGCGTGCGGGTGCGCCGATGACGTACCTGCGAGGACGGCTCGACGCGGCCGTCGAGTTGGTCCGCAGCGGCCGGGTGCGGGCGGTGCTGGTGTCGGGCGACGCGGCGGGTACGTCAGGCGACGAGATCGCGGCAATGGTGGGGTACCTCGTTGCGCACGGCGTCGACCGCGAGCAGATCGTCACCGATCCGTACGGCCTCGACACCTACGACACCGCTCGCCGGGCGGTGGAGACCTACGGAGTCCGGCACGCGCTGATCGTGACGCAGTCGTTTCATCTGCCCCGCGCCGTCGCGCTGTGCCGCCGGGCGGGCATCGACATCACGGGTGTCCGGGCGAGCGGGGACGTACGAACCCGTACCCGCGTCCGGAATCTTCTCCGCGAGCATCTGCTCTCGCGACCGAAGGCATTCCTGGAGTTGCGGTTCCCCCGTGACCCGGTGGTGTCGACGCCGCGCGACGGCCGGCTCGCCGACATCCTGGCGGTGCGCTGAGCAGGCGGTGTCCTGCCGCGATCGCCATGCCCTCCGCGCGGCTCATAGTGTGGACCCATGCGTCCAACAGCTCTCATCACCGGCGGAGGCCGCGGCCTCGGTGCCGCGATCGCCCGTGAACTCGCCCCCACACACGATCTCCTGGTCGGTGGGCGCAGTCGCGGTTCCCTCGACGCCGTGCTCACCGAACTTCCGGCCGCCACCGCGTGGCCGGTCGATCTCCTCGACCACGATGCCGTTGCACGATCCACGGGGAGCATCGAGCACCTCGACGTTCTTGTACACAACGCCGGAATCGCGGAACTCGGAACGATCGCCGACGGGAACGCCGGTCAGTGGCGCGAGACGTTCGAAAGCAATGTCGTCGCCGTCGTCGAGCTCACCCGGTTGCTGCTCCCTGCGTTGCGTGCAGCGAACGGGCATGTGGTGCTCATCAATTCGGGAGCGGGTCTCCGCGCGAATGCGGGCTGGGGTGCGTATGCGGCGAGCAAATTCGCGCTCCGCGCGTTCGGCGACGCGCTGCGGCTCGAGGAGCCGTCGCTGCGCGTCACCTCGGTCCACCCCGGCCGGATCGACACCGACATGCAAAGGGCGATCATCGCCACCGAAGGTCGCGAGTACGACCCGGAGCAGTTCTTGAAGCCGAGCACGGTGGCCCGGGCGGTGCGGCAGGCGATCGAGACCCCGCGCGACGCGCAACCCACGGAGATCGTTCTGCGTCCCTGGTGACGCGGGTGCGCCCCGGAGCCGCAGGACTCAGAAGGGCAGCGGAATGACGACCGGAGGTCCGCCGGGAATCGGAATCTGGAACTGAGGGGGCGGCGGCGGAGGTGGCGGGGCCGGCGCACGAGGCGGAGCCGGAGCAGGCGCCGGCGGTGGCTGTGG
>NZ_JAXION010000063.1:0-24772 GCF_049311045.1 Rhodococcus sp. 7Tela_A2
GGGGGGGGGGGGGGCGCCCCGCCCCCCCCCACACCGGATCCCGACAATCGCGGCGCCACAGCGGCGAATTCAGCCCGGAGGAAACATGGGCATCGAGTACAGCAGTATCGTCGACGCCCCCCGTGACGACGTGTTCGCCTGGCATGCCCGCCCCGGCGCTGTTCATCGACTGATTCCGCCCTGGCAGCCGATGAGCGTGGTGTCGGAAGCCGATTCGCTCGCCGACGGGCGTGCCGTCCTCGGCCTCCCCGGTGGCCTGCGCTGGATCTCCGATCACCAGCCCGAAGGTTACGACCCCCCTCACCGTTTCGTTGATGCGCTCGGTCGTGACGGCTTGACGTCCCTGCCGCCGAACCTGATCCGGTCGTGGCGGCACGAGCACCGGTTCGACGTCGTCGACGAATTCCGGACCCGCGTGACCGACAAAGTGGACACACCGGTCCCGGAACGCGTTCTGACTCAGACATTTCGGTACAGGCACCGCCAGCTCGCCGACGATCTCGCCAGCCACCGCCGGGCGCACACCGAGGGAGTGTGTCCCCGCACGGTCGCGGTGACCGGCTCGAACGGCGTGGTGGGCAGCGCATTGACCGCTTTCCTGAGCGCCGGCGGTTACCGGGTGGTGCGCCTGGTGCGCCGGCCCGTTCACGGGCTCCGGGAAAAGCAACTGGATCAGGAAAGGCAGTGGGATCCGATCGATCCCGCGCCCGATCTGCTCGAAGGCGTCGACGCCGTCATCCACCTGGCGGGCGCCTCGATCGCCGGACGCTTCACCGAGGCGCACAAGGCAGCCGTCCGCGACAGTCGGGTCGCGCCGACCTGGCGACTCGCCGAACTCGCCGCCGGCACCAGCAACGGGCCGGCGACCTTCGTGTGTGCGTCTGCCATCGGTTTCTACGGATACGACCGGGGCGATGCGCCTCTCGACGAACAGTCTTCACGCGGGGCAGGTTTCCTCGCCGACGTCGTCGCCGAGTGGGAATCCTCGACGCAGCCCGCGGAGAAGGGTGGTGTGCGAGTGGTCCAGGTTCGGACCGGGATCGTGCAGACTCCGCGCGGCGGCACCCTGCAACTGATGCGGCCGCTCTTCTCCGCCGGCCTCGGCGGCAGACTGGGCAACGGCCGGCAATGGTTGTCCTGGATCGATATCGACGATCTGCTCGACATCTATCACCGTGCCCTGACGGATCCGTCCGTTTCGGGTCCGGTGAATGCGGTGGCGCCGCAACCGGTCCGCAACGAGGAGTACACGCGGACCCTGGCGAGTGTGCTGCACCGTCCCGCGTTGCTGCCCGTCCCCGGTCTCGGTCCACGACTGCTGCTGGGAGACGAGGGCGCACGCGAGGTCGCCGGCGCGAGTCAGTTCGTCGTTCCCAAAACGCTCCTCGACATCGGGCATCGATTCCGCAGACCCGACCTCGAGTCGTCGCTGAGGCACCAGCTCGGCCACATCCTGAACGGGAAGTGACGGGCGCGATGACCGCCGGCCGTGTCCTCGTCACCGGTGCCACCGGATACATCGGCGGACGGCTCGCGCCGCGACTGCTCGAAGCCGGTTATCGGGTACGGGTACTCGCGCGCAGTCCGGACAAACTACGGGACGTGCCGTGGGCCGACGATGTGGAGATCGTGCGCGGTGATCTCACCGACCCCGCGTCTCTCCGCGAGGCGTGCCGGGACGTGGATGTCCTGTACTACCTGGTCCATTCGATGGGGGGCCGAGACGAATTCGTCGAAGCCGAGCGGCGGGCTGCGGAGAACGTGGCGGCCGTTGCGCGCGAGTCCGGGGTGTCGCGCCTGGTCTACCTCGGAGGTCTGCATCCCGAATCCGGGCAATTGTCACCACATCTGAGCTCTCGCGCCCAGGTGGGACGGATCCTCCTCGAATCAGGGGTTCCCACCCTGGTACTCCAGGCAGGCGTCGTGATCGGGTCGGGGTCGGCGTCGTTCGAGATGATCCGGCACCTGAGCAACCGCCTACCGGTGATGACCACACCGCGCTGGGTGAACAACCGCATCCAGCCGATCGCCGTGCGCGACGTTCTGCACTATCTCGTCGCCGCCGCCGACGCACCCCTTCCCCGCAGCGGGACCTACGACATCGGCGGTCCCGACGTGCTGCGGTACGGCGAGATGATGCAACAGTATTCCGAGGTGGCAGGCCTGGTGCGGCGACGCATCGTCGTACTTCCCGTACTGACCCCACGACTCGCCGGTCTGTGGATAGGGCTCGTCACTCCGATCCCGCCGGGACTCGGCCGGGCACTCATCGAATCGCTGGGTTCCGACGCGGTGATGCGTAATCACGACATCGACGCCGTGATCCCTCCCCCGCCCGGCGGACTCACCGGATATCGCGAAGCGGTGCGTCTCGCACTGAGCCGGCTCGAACACGGTGAAGTGGAGACAAGCTGGTCGAGCGCGTCCCCCGTGGGCGCACCCGCAGATCCGCTGCCGTCCGACCCGGACTGGGCGGGCGAGGTCGTCTATATCGACGAACGCTCCGTCGAATCGGACACGTCGGCGGACCGGGTATTCGCGGTGGTCGAGAGCATCGGCGGCGAAAACGGCTGGTACTCGTTCCCGCTCGCGTGGACTGTGCGCGGGTGGCTCGACCGGTTCTCCGGAGGTGTCGGCCTCACCCGAGGGCGCCGCGATCCGAAAAAATTGCACACCGGCGATGCACTCGATTTCTGGCGGGTCGAACGTATCGAGCGCCCCGAACTCCTCCGATTGCGCGCCGAGATGCGGGCACCCGGTGGCGCATGGCTGGAATGGCGGGTCGAACGACTCGCGGCCGACCGCACCCGACTCACGCAACGAGCGATCTTCTTTCCCAAAGGTATTGCCGGGCGACTGTATTGGTACTCGCTGTTGCCGTTCCACGGCATCATCTTCCGCGGCATGCTCGAGAACATTGCGGGCACGGCGTCACGATCGGGTTCCTGACCGGATTCGCGAACGGAAAGGAGGGCCTGCCTTCACGGCAAGCCCTCCTCCCTCCCCGACCGATACTAGACGGTGCAGAGCGGTCTGATCTCCTGCATCCCCTCGGTCGTCGGCGACGTCAGCATCAGGCACGCGTTGTACCCGCTGTTTTCGACGACGCGCCGGATCTCCTGCCATGCAGCAGGATCGACTACCGGAGAACGCGACAGCACGAACCCGGACAGGCGTGTCGAATCACCGACGAACGCCCACGAGTAGTCGTCTGCCAGGTAGGTGACGATGTAGTTGGTCGGCCCGTCCAGTGAATCCTGGGACGGTACTCCGGGGAACGACACATGCAGCTGCGCAGTGTCGTTCACCCGTGCATTTCCGACGATGCCGCGACGCTCACCGGTCACCGTGGTGCACGAATTCTCCACTCGGACGTTACGTTCGTCGAGCAACGTGTAGTTCGCCGTGGTGTCGCGCACGCAGTCGATGTTGAACGGCGCCGGATTCGCAGCGAGCTGATACCACTGTCCGACATACCTGTTCACGTCCAACTGCGGGACGGGTGTGAGCGGCGCGGCCTGGGCCGGCGCCGCCAGCACCCCCCCCCCCCGGGGGGGGGCCCCCCCCCCCGCCCCGAGTCCCCGAACGCTGCTTCGGATTTTCCGCATCGATACCTGACCTTCCCGAGGGTGAGTTGGAGAGAGCACTTACTGCGGGGTCAGGACGCCGTCGATCAGGTAGACCACGCCGTTCTCGGTCTCGATGCCGCCGCAGATCACGTTGGCGCCGTTGACCGTCCACATATCCTCGGAACCGGCTACCTCGACAGTCCCACCCTGCACGGTGGTCTGGGTGCCCGCGACGTCGTCGATGGTGAGCTCACCCGGAACCACGTGGTAGGTCAGGATGTCCGTCAGCATCCCCGAGTCGGTCTGCAGCGTTTCGATCGTGGCGGGGTCGAGAGCCGCGAACGCTTCGTCGACCGGTGCGAAGACGGTGAATTCGCCGCCGTCGAGCGTTTCGACGAGATTGACATCGGGGTTGAGCTGGCCGCTGACCGCCTGTGTCAGCGTGGTGAGGATCGGTACGTTACCCGCGGCCTCGGTGATCGTCTGCGTCGAGAGTTCTTCGACGGACGAGGGACCGGTCGGATTCGCCTCGACGTAGGCGGCGCAACCGGGGCCGACGGGACCCGCTGCCGCAGCCTGCGCCGAGGTGCTTTCCGTGGTCTCCATTGCCGAACCGGTGGTCGTGGTCGCTGCCGAGGTGTCCGACGCAGTGTCGGAATCGTCGGACGTACAGGCCGCGACACCGAACGCGGACATCGCACCGATTCCGATGACCGCCAGGCTCTTACGTGTAGCGATGTTCATAGCTGAAATTCCCTTCGTAAGCCGTGGCCTGGACGACCACGCCGATCGATGTGTCAGGGGTCATTCGCTACCAGTGTGAAGGCGGATGGGTCGGGGCGTGGAGTTTTTCCTTCGACGCCCCGGACCAATCCGGGATGCGTGCTGCAACGAACGACATTCATGGAGATTCTTCCGGGCCGTTCACGGGCCCACGTGCTGGTGCTTCCGGGCGGCAGGCCTGTCGGTACCGAGGCGCCGCGCCCGTGGCATGCGTCCGAGCTCCGGATGACGGCGTTCACCCACACGCTGGGCTCACGCCTACGTCCGCATCACATCACCGTCGAGCAGGTGCGTTACCGCTACAGAGGATGGAACGGCACGCATATGAGTCCGGTCCGCGATGCCCTGGAAGCGCTCGACCGCGCCACCCGGCGGGGCCACACCCGGATCGGGCTCGTGGGCCACTCGATGGGCGGGCGGGTCGCCGCGCACCTGGCCTCCCAGGGCGGGGTGGAATCCGTCGTGGCCCTGGCACCGTGGTGGCCCGAAAACGACTCCGAGCACATACCCATCGGCCGTCATCTGCTCGTCGCGCACGGCACCGAAGACCATGAGACGGACCCGCGAGCCACGCAGAGTCAGACGATGGCCGCCCGCGACCGCGGAGTGAACGCGCGCTGGCGTCCCTTGCCCGGAGCCGGACATTTGCTACTCACAGACCCCGGCTGGTGGGCCAGAACGACCGCAGATTTTCTGGTGTGCACTCTCACCAGCGAGCCGTTGACCTCACCTGGAGACGATCATGCTTCCTGACACCCCACGGTCCGCTCCTCTGCCCGGCGGTGGAATTGCGGTGCCGGCCGCCGCCGGCGCCGCGGTCCGGCGCTCCCGTATTTCGCGGCGGTGACGGCGGTGCTGTACTCCGATGTCTTGAGCCGCCGGTTTCGCCCGGCTAGGCTTTCGTTCGATGAGCGGACTGAGCCGATGACCGGCGTCGGTAGAGACACCGACACCCTGGGGGCGCTACTCACGCGCGTCGCCGCACAGGACCAGGCCGCGTTCGCCGAACTCTACGACGCCACACGGGCACGGGTGTTCGGCATGGTCCTGCGAGTCCTGCGCGATCCCGGCTACAGCGAGGAGACGACGCAGGAGGTCTACCTCCAGGTGTGGCGCTCGGCCGGCAGCTTCGATACGAGCCAGGGATCCGCACTGTCGTGGATCATCACGCTCGCGCATCGGCGGGCCGTCGATCGCGTACGCAGCGAGCAGTCCGGCGCCGACCGGGAGTCGCGCTACGGCTCGGCGACGGTGGACTCCGCCTTCGACTCCGTGAGCGAAGAGGTCACCCAGCGTGACGATCGCCGGCGTGTCACCGACTGCCTGGGCTCGCTCACCGATCTCCAACGCAGATCCGTCGAGCTGGCCTATTACGGCGGATACACGTATCGGGAAGTGGCCGAAGAACTTTCATCGACGCTACCCACCGTCAAGTCGCGGATCCGCGACGGACTACTCCGATTGAAGACCTGTTTGGGGGTGAATTCTGATGGCGCTCGACGATGATCGGGACCTGCTCGACATGGCGCCCGTGATCGCCCTCGACGCACTCGCACCCGACGAGCGGGACGAGGTAACGGCACGGCTGGACGACGCCGCGCCCGAAACGGTCGAGCGTTTCACCACCGACCTCCGGGACGCCCGGGAGACACTCGCCCAGATGTCCGCGGCCACCGCGACCGAGCCGCCCGCCGGATTACGGGGCCGGGTGCTCGCACTCGTCGCCGCGGAGAGCGCCACCGACCGTCCCGCCGAGCACGGCGGCGCGGAGAACTCCGGCCCGGACATCGGGAATTCGTCCACCGACGTCATCTCGCTCGACGAACGACGCCGGCAGAGCAGGCGGCGGAACTTCCTGCTCGCCGCGGCCGTAGCCGTGGTCGTGGCGCTCGGCGGTGTCGTCGTCGCGAACCAGTGGACCCAGACGACCGACAGCCCCCTCGCCGAGCGGGTGCTCGCCGCCGAAGACGTCCGCACCACCACCGGCACGCTCGAGGGCGGCGGCGTGGTGACGGTCGTCTTCTCCGAGGACGCCGGCGCCGGCGTGCTCGTGATGAACAACGTCGCACCACCCGCCGACGGCACCGTCTACCAGATGTGGCTGATCGGGCCGGACGGACCGGAGTCCGCGGGCACGATGACCCCGGCGGACGTGGCACCGTCCACGACCGCGCTGCTGGAGGACATCTCGGGCGCCACCGCCCTGGGATTCAGTGTGGAACCCGCCGGTGGATCCACCGCGCCGACGTCGATATTCGCCGAACTGCCACTGGGTTGACGCGATGTCACCTACGGTCCGCGACGACGACCGTGGCGTCCGACTCGTCCGAGAAGAGCACTCGCGGGCGGTACCCCGCCTGCGTCAGCATCTTTTCCGCGGCGGGAGCCTGAGTCGCTGCGATCTCGATCAACAGATGCCCTCCGGGTGCCAGCCAGCGCCCTGCCTCGGCGGCGAGTCGCCGATGGATGTCGAGCCCGTCCTCGCCCCCGTCGAGCGCGACACGCGGTTCGAAGCACCGCGCCTCACGCGGCATCGACTCGAGTGCTCCCGACGGGACATAGGGGGCATTCGCGACGAGCACGTCGACGCGTCCGAGCAGGGAGCCGGGCAAGGACGCGCACAGATCACCCTCGAGCACCCGCTCGCCGGGCAGATTGAGCCGCGCGCACCGCACGGCGACAGGATCGATGTCGGTCGCGTACACCTCGCACACGCCGAGCATCGCCGCGAGTGCGGACGCCACCGCACCGCAACCGCAGCACACGTCCACCACGACCGGGTTCGGGGGAGCCACCCGCGCGGCGCATCTCGCCAGGAATTCCGTACGACGGCGGGGGACGAATACCCCGGGCGACACCGCGACCCGCATGCCGCAGAACTGCACCCACCCGAGGAGATGCTCGAGAGGCGCTCCGGCAATTCGTCTCGCGACGAGAACATCCAGTTCCCGCTCGGAGGTTGCGGCGTCGGTGAGCAGGCGCGCTTCGTCTTCGGCGAACACACATCCGCCCCGGCGCAGCGCCGCGACGACGGCGGGCGAGGGCACCTGCTGCGGCGAGTTCGGCTGCGGCGGTATCGGCTGTTCGAAAGCCATGGTGAACCCTATCGCGCGGCGTCAACCGGTTTCCGTGGATGGATCGTCGGCGACGGGGGTACTCCCGGTCGTGTGAGCAGAGCTGCCCCGGTGCGCGCGGACGAGTTCGACGAGCAGGCGGCGCAACGTCTCCGGATCGGAGACCGACAGCGGAGACGCGGTGTTGTCGCCGACAGCGGCGTTGTCGTCTCGCTCGAGTTCGAGCACCCGGCGGTATTCGGCAGCACCGGCGGCCGTGATCCGCACACGCATCCGACGCTCGTCGGCGGGATCGACGGAGCGGGAAGCGAATCCGCCACGCACGAGATGATCGACGGTGCGGCTCATCGTCTGGTCCGTCACGCGACACGCCCGCGCCATTTCTCGTTGGGACATCGGTTGCGCCGCAATCGAATGCAGCGCGATAACCCCGGCATGGGTGAGCCCCCGCTTGCGAAGCTGCTGCTCCCACGCCTGTTCGACGAGGCGGGCAGCGGTGGAGAGCAACCGCCCGGTGGGCCACGCCTCGAGATCGTCGGGTCCCGCATCGTTCAGCACGCTGAATAATCTAGTATTCGGATATTCGCTCACGCCAGGAGGAATCTTGAGCACTGCAACCGCACCACCGCGAAAGACCGGTCGCTGGAGGTGGCTGCTCCCCGCCCTCCTCCTCATCGCGTGGCTCGTAGCCGCAGGCGGAGGCGGGCCGTTCGCCGGCAAGCTCAGCGAAGTCGCGTCCACCGACGCCAGTTCGTTCCTCCCGGCCTCCGCCGAGTCCACCCGGGCCGACGAGCTCTATGCGCAGTTCAACAGCAGCGAGTTCATCCCGGCGATCGTGGTCGCCGAACGCGACGGTGCGATCACCCCCGAAGACATCGAGTTCATCGCGTCCGAATCGGCCGGTCCGCCACCGATCCCGTCCGAGGACGGCAGCGCGGTGCAGATGATCGTCCCGATCGATGCCTCCGGGGAGGTAGGGGACGCCGTCGAGGAACTGCGTACGGCACTGGAGAACGCCCCTGAGGGGTTGACCGTCCACGTGACGGGACCGGCCGGCCAGGCCGCCGACCTGTCGTCGGCCTTCGGGGGCATCGACGGTCTGTTGCTGCTCGTCGCCGGCGGCGTCGTCCTCGTCATCCTCGTGGTGGTCTACCGCAGTCCGATCCTGCCGTTCGTCGTCATCATCTCGGCGGTGTTCGCACTGGCCCTCGCGAGCCTGGTGGTGTACCAGCTCGCCAACGCCGACATCATCGCGCTCAACGGCCAGAGCCAGGGCATCATGTTCATCCTGGTGTTCGGCGCCGCCACCGACTACGCATTGCTCCTCGTATCCCGATACCGCGAAGAACTCCGGATGGAGCAGGACAAGTACACCGCGATGCGCGCGGCGCTCCGTGGGTCGATCGAACCGATCGCCGCGTCCGCGGGCACCGTCATCCTCGGCGTCCTGTGCCTGCTGCTCTCCGACCTGAACTCCAACCGCGGCCTCGGTCCGGTCGCGGCGATCGGTATCGCCGCGTCCTTCCTCGCCTCCGTCACCTTCCTGCCCGCCGCACTCGTTCTGCTCGGCCGGACCGCGTTCTGGCCCACCCGGCCCAAGTACGAACCCGGCACGGACCAGGACGACATCGACAGCGGACACCGCTTCTGGGGCCGTGTCGCCCGATGGGTCGGCTCCAAGCCCCGCCCCATCTGGATCGTGTGCACGCTCGTGCTCGTCGCGTTCGGCATCCTCGCTCCCCAGTTCAAGGCCAGCGGGGTCGCGTCCTCCGACGTGTTCCTCCTCCAGACCGACTCGAAGTCCGGCCAGGAGGTCCTGGGCGAGCACTTCGACGCCGGCACCGGATCGCCCACGATCGTCGTCGCGCGTGAATCCTCGCTGGACGCAATCGTCGACGCCACGGCCGGGGTCGAAGGTGTCACGGAGGCCCGGCCCGTCACCGGACCGGGCGACGTACCTGTCGTCATCGACGGACTCGTCGCGGTTCAGGCCACGTTGTCGGATCCCGCCGACTCGCTCGCCGCAGAACAGACCGTCGAAAGAATCCGCGATGTGACCCACGCCGTGCCGGAGGCGGATGCGCTGGTCGGTGGTCCCACCGCCGTCGACCTCGACACCAAGGACACTGCCACCCGGGACCGGACCCTCATCATTCCGGTCGTGACCCTGGTAGTGCTGCTGGTGCTCATCGTGCTGCTGCGCGCCGTCGTCGCGCCGATCCTGCTGATGCTCACCGTGATCCTGTCGTTCGCGGCCACACTCGGCGTGTCGTCGCTGTTGTTCAATCACGTATTCGGTTTCCCCGGTGCGGATCCGGTGGTGCCGTTGTTCGGCTTCGTGTTCCTCGTGGCCTTGGGTATCGACTACAACATCTTCCTGATGACCCGAGTCCGAGAGGAGACCAAGAAGGTCGGTACCCGGCAGGGCGTGTTGCGCGCACTGACCGTCACCGGCGGCGTCATCACCTCGGCGGGCGTCGTTCTGGCCGCGACGTTCTCGGCGCTCGCTGTGATCCCGTTGCTGTTCCTCGCACAACTGGCGTTCATCGTCGCGTTCGGTGTGTTGCTCGACGCCCTGCTGGTGCGCGCGCTCCTCGTGCCCGCGCTGTCCATCGACATCGGCAAGAAGATCTGGTGGCCGAGTGCGCTGTCCCGGATCGAGCCCGACGAACACGCCACGACCGACGACGACACGCCCGGAGTGACCCCCACACCCGAATCCGGACGAATTCGATAGGGATGCACTCCAAGTGACCGCGCTCCCGCCGGTCACTCGGAGGGTTCCCGGCGCCGTGCACCGGCCGTAGCGTTACGGTCGGTGCATGTCTGCGGATCCCATAGCGCCGCCCTCGTCGTCGCCGTCACCGTCGCCCTCGGCGGCCCGGGAACGGCGTACCCCGGAGCCCCAGCCGTCGCTGTCGGCACGCCTGAGCAGTCACCTCACCGCCGTTCCGCACATCGCCGGGCTGATCCTCGGCGTGTACGCGATCGCGATGGCCGCGTGGTCGATTTCGCCCACCCTCCGGTTTCTGATCCGCACGCCGCGCGAATACATCGACGAGTACTACTTCGACGCCCCCGACACGAGTCTCGCGCTCGCACTGGTCGTCGGACTGCTCGCCGGAGCAGTCGCAGGGCGTAAACGCATCGCGTGGTGGATTCTCACGATCTACCTCGGCGGCTTTACGATCACCAATCTCGTGTCCGCGATCGTCGAGAGCGACGCCACGCACCTGGTGGCCCTCGTTGTGCATCTCGCGGTGGTAGCCGTCCTGCTCCTCGCGTACCCGGAGTTCTACACCCGGGTCCGGCGCGGCGCGGTCTGGACGTCGGTGGGAGTGCTCGCCGGCGGACTGGTCGCCGGCACCCTCGCCGGATGGGGTCTGGTCGAACTCTTTCCCGGCACCCTGCCGCCCGCCGACCGCTTCCTGTGGGCACTGAACCGTGTCACCGCGCTGGGATTCATCGACAACGACCAGTTCGCGGGTCGCCCGCACGGATTCGTCAACACGACCCTCGGTCTGCTCGGCGCACTGGCTGTGCTCGCCGCCGTCGTGGTGCTGTTCCGGTCCCAGCGCTCCACCAACGCCCTCACCGGATCCGACGAATCGGCGATCCGAGGGCTCCTGTCCCAGAGCGACGACTCACTCGGCTATTTCGCGACGCGGCGCGACAAGGGGGTCGAATTCGCGCCGAGCGGCAAAGCTGCGGTGACCTACCGGGTCGAACTCGGAGTCTGTCTCGCGAGCGGCGATCCCATCGGGAATCCGGAAGCCTGGCCCCACGCGATCGACGAATGGCTCGACCTGGCACGCGCCTACGGCTGGACACCCGCTGTGCTCGGCGCCGGCAGGGAAGGGGCGACGGCGTATCACCGTGCGGGACTGAACGTTCTGGAGCTGGGAGACGAGGCAGTGCTGTCCGCGGACAGTTTCACTCTCGCGGGTCGTGAGATGCGTCCCGTCCGCCAAGCCGTCAATCGGGCGCGGAAACACGGTGCGACAGTGCGCATCACCCGCCACCGGGATCTGTCTCCGATCGAGATGTCCGCGGTCGCTCAGCGCGCCGACGCGTGGCGTGACACCGAATCCGAGCGTGGGTTCTCCATGGCCCTCGGGCGCCTCGGCGATCCGATCGACGGCGACTGCCTGCTCGTCGAGGCAGTGGTCGACGGGTCGGTCGTCGCGATGCTGTCGCTGGTCCCGTGGGGCTCCGACGGAGTCTCCCTCGATCTGATGCGGCGCGATCCGCACGCCCCCAACGGCATCGTCGAGTTGATGGTGTCCGAACTGTGCTCCCAGGCACCGGAATTCGGGATCCGTCGTGTGTCCCTCAACTTCGCGGTGTTCCGCTCCGCATTCGAAGAGGGTTCACGCCTCGGAGCCGGGCCGATCATGCGAATGTGGCGGTCGATCCTGCTGTTCTTCTCGCGGTGGTGGCAACTCGAGTCGCTGTATCGCTCCAACGTGAAATACCGGCCCGAGTGGGTACCGCGGTATCTGTGCTTCCGCGAGACACGGGAGATCCCGCGGGTCGCGCTCGCCGCAGCCGTTGCCGAAGGATTCCTCACCCTGCCGAGCTTCGGCCGTCGTACCACGCGCACCCACACCGGCACCCATTCGTCGTTCCCCCACAACGTCGACTCGGCAGAAGCACTGCACGACGACGGAAGCGCACCCGACTCGGCGCCGGGCGACACCGACACCGTGGACGCCCGCAGCGATACCCGTCCGGAACAGGACCGGGTGCGGAGGGCGACCCTCGAACGCATCATCGAGCACGGGGTGGACCCGTATCCCGTCGCGATCCCCCCGACGCACACCGCCGCCGAAGCACGTAACGCCCTCACCGGCACGCGTGTCGTCGTCGCCGGACGGCTGATGCGCATCCGGGATTTCGGTGAGGTGCTGTTCGCGGTTCTCCGCGATTGGTCCGGTGACATCCAGATTCTCGTCGACAGCCAACGCGTTGCCGGACAGCGCTTCCTGTTCGATCTGGGTGACCTCGTGGAGGTGACCGGCCGGATGGGACGCAGCCGGAGCGGGGAGATCTCGGTGCTCGCCGACTCGTGGCGGATCGACGGCAAGTGCCTGCACCCCCTACCCGGCAAGTGGCACGGGCTCACCGATCCCGAAACCAAAGTGCGGCAGCGTTACCTCGACCTCGCGGTCGACACCGGGGCGCGAGAACATCTCGCCGGCCGAAGTGCGGTCGTGCGGTCGCTGCGCGAGGAACTCCAGTCCCGCGGATACCTCGAGGTCGAGACCCCGATCCTGCAGGCGGTGCACGGCGGCGCCAACGCGGCGCCGTTCGTCACGCACATCAATGCCTACGACACCGACCTCTACCTCCGGATCGCCCCCGAGTTGTACCTCAAGCGACTGTGTGTCGCGGGCATGCCGAAGGTGTTCGAGATCGGACGCGTCTTCCGCAACGAGGGTGCCGACTTCACACACAATCCCGAGTTCACAATCCTCGAAGCCTATGAAGCACACAGTGATTACGAGAATATGCGGGTCGTCGCCCGCGAACTGATCCAGGCCGCCGCGCGTGCGGCACACGGCCGCGAGGTCGTCCTGCGCCCGAATCCGGACGGCACATCGACCGAGATCGACATCTCGGGAGAGTGGCCCGTCACGACGTTCCACGATGCCCTCTCCGAAGCACTCGGCACGTTCGTCGATGCACAAACGCCCGCCGACGTACTGCGACGCCTCTGCGACGAGCACCGGATCGCCTACAACCCGTCGTGGGACGCGGGCGCAACCGCGCAGAAGATGTACGAGCACCTCGTCGAGGCCCGCACCGAATTCCCGACGTTCTACACCGACTTCCCGTCGTCGGTGTCACCCCTGACCCGGCCCCACCCCCGTAAACCGGGTGTCGCCGCGAAGTGGGATCTGGTGGCCTGGGGAGTCGAACTCGGCACGGCCTACAGCGAACTCACCGACCCGGTCGACCAGCGTGCCCGTCTCACCCGGCAGTCGCTGCTCGCCGCCGGGGGCGACGAAGAGGCGATGCAACTCGACGAGGACTTCCTGGAAGCGCTCGAATACGCGATGCCGCCTACCGGCGGACTGGGTATGGGTGTCGACCGGATCGTCATGCTTGTCCTCGGCGGCAGCATCCGCGAGTCGCTGGCGTTCCCGTTCGCGAGGCCGCGCCGGTCCTGACAGGCGGTTCCACGCGAACCCGCCGCACCTGGCATCGTGAAGTCCGTGCAGCTACTTCTGATCCGCCACGCTGAGCCGAACAACGCGCGTTCCGGCAACGGCCTCCCGGTCGACCCGCCGCTCACGGAGGGCGGACGACGGCAAGCCGAGCGTCTCCCGGACGCGCTCGCGCCGTACCGGATCACGCGGCTGTTCTCGAGCCCCCAGCAGCGCGCGGCCCAGACCGCGGAACCGGTTGCCGCGACCCGGCAGCTCGAGGTCGAACGGGTGGAGGATCTCGCCGAGTACGACTACGGCCTCGACCACTACCTCACCATCGAGACCGCCAAGAATGTCGCGTCGGACGCCTACGCCCGAATCCGTGCCGGCGAGCTACCGGACTTCGTCGACGCGGAACTTTTCCGCACCCGGGTGCTGCGGGGACTCGACCATGTCGTGGCCTCGTGCGACCACTCCGACACCGCTGCGATCTTCGTGCACGGCGGAGTGGTCAACGTGGTGCTGCAAGACCTGCTCGGTCTTCCGCGACCGCTGATGTTCCCGATCGAATACACGTCGGTCACCCGCATCCTGGTTTCACGCACGGGAACTCGCCGGGTCGCCTCGATCAACGAGACCGGCCACGTGAGGGACACCCTGCGGGTGTAAATCGGTGCCGACCCAGCCCCGGTTACCGCCGGGTGCGCGGAGTGGCCAGGCGCATGACGACCCGGGGCGCGCCGCCGAGGGTTCCCCGCACGGGCGCGACCTCGACGAACCCGGCCTTCTCGAACATCGAGCGCAACCCCGGGTAGGTGAACACGGCATCGACCTTGTCTCCGGTATCGAGGGGATAGCCCTCGACGACCTCGGCGCCGTGCTCACGTGCGAACGCGATCGCTCCGAGCAGGAGTTGCTGTCCGATACCCCTGCGGCGCCGCCGCCCCTTCGTAC
The DNA here is from genome assembly GCF_049311045.1 of Rhodococcus sp. 7Tela_A2. Classification (NCBI taxonomy): domain Bacteria; kingdom Bacillati; phylum Actinomycetota; class Actinomycetes; order Mycobacteriales; family Nocardiaceae; genus Rhodococcus; species Rhodococcus sp. 7Tela_A2. The sequence goes on from NZ_JAXION010000063.1 coordinate 14,533, forward strand.
GGAGACAGAAGATCGACCACGGATCGACCCCGTCCACCAGTGGATAGGTCTCCGTGTCCTGCAACGCGGCGACCCGGGAGCGGGGTGCGACGCCCGCCCATCCGACCACCTCTCCGTCGAGATACGCGAGGATTCCCGGGGCCGGACGGTGAGCGCACATCTCGAACACCCGCTCCCGGCGCTCGCCGGCGTCCAGTCCGGCCGCCTCCGCGCCGAGGCGGTAGGTGAGACACCAGCACGCCAGGGCGTCCGGCCGTCGCTTGGGACCCAGCATCTCGGTCACGTCGTCGAAGGCCCGCTGTGTAGCCGACCGGAACTTCATGACCGTCGACTCGGCGCTCATAGGCTCGGCGAGGTCTCGGCTGCCTTCTCCATGGTTCCCACCGTAAACAGATATCCCGGCATGCCTGCGCCGGTTTTACACTCCGGTTATAAGGCGAGCGTGAAGCGTGACATCGAACGACTCCGCGCGCCGGGGTGCCGTTCGTCTCCCCACATGGCCGCGCCGGTTGTGTCGCCCGTCGGGTAGGAGAGGAAGAACCCTGTTCCGGGTGCAGACGCCGCCGACCCGGTTGGTACGGTCACCGCCGGAGGTGGCACCGGATGGATGCGGACAGGATCGACGAGCTCGTGCAGAACGGGCTCAGCACACAACACGAACTCGAGGCGGTCCTCGGGGCACCGCATCCGGCGATCGTCGACAAGGCCCGACCGCATCTGACGCCGCTCATCCGCAACTTTCTGTCGCTCGCCCGCTTCTTCACCCTCGCGACCGCCGATGCCGCGGGCAACTGCGACTGCTCCCCTCGGGGCGACCTCACGTCTTCGGTGCTGGTCCTCGACGACCACACGATCGTGTTGCCGGACCGGCCGGGAAACCGGCGCGCCGACTCCTACCGGAACATCCTCGAGAACCCGCACGTGGGTTTGCTCTTCTTCGTCCCCGGCGACGAAGAAGTTCTGCGGATCAACGGCCGTGCCACTCTCTCGACCGACCCCGAGCTTCTCGAGAAGCTGTCGCTGAGCGGGAAGCCGGCTCTGCTCGCGGTGATCGTCCGCATCGACGAAGTGTTCCTGCACTGCGCCCGCGCGATGCTCCGCGCGAAGCTCTGGGACGCGACGACGTATCCGAAACACGAACTCGTCCCCAGCATGCGCGATATGCACGCCGAACTCGTCTCCATCGACGTCCCCGCCGACGCCGAAGCCGGGAAGCGCGAACTCTATCGCGAATACCTGTACTGAGGTCGTGCCCGGCTCACGCCTTGGATGCGATCCAATCCCGTAGCCGGCGGGTCGCGGTGGTGCCACGTTCGTCGACCGGGTGGTTCGAATAGTCCTGATGGATCTGCGATCGGTAGAACTCGCGGATCTGGGCCTCGCGACGCCCGTTGGCGTCGGGCGTGAGGTGTTCGAGCAAGGGCGTGGAACAGTACAGGTCGCCGCACGCCGGGATCGTCCTCACCGGACGACGGTGACCTGCCCGCCGCCGATGTTCGTCACGAAGACGTTGCCCGTCCCGTAGTCCACATCGGTGCCCGGTACCGATCGGTCGACCACGCTCGCTCCGGTCCCTGCCGGAGGATCGACCACGGCGATATCCGGACCGAAAAGGTTGGTGACGTAGACGTTTCCGGTGACCGGATCGGTGATCACCGCGCCGGGGGGTGGCGGAACCGATGGGGGCAGCGGTCCCGGGTCGCCGTCCGTGACGGTGACCGCACCGGTGCCGATGTTCGTCACGAACACGCCGTCGGTGCCCGCGTCGACCGATATCTCCGGCATCCCGGGATCCGGCGGGGGTGTGCTCGGCGCCGCGGGTTCCGGTGTGACCGACCGGCGGTCGACGGCGACCGCGCCCGTTCCGAAGTTCGTCACCGCGACGTTGCCGACGCCCCCGTCGACGCGCATCTCGACGAATGCCGTCGACACCTCGGTGCGTCCCGCAACCCGGCCCTCCGGGTGGCTCACGCTCACCGTGCCCGGGCCGACATTGGTGATGCAGGCGTTGCCGGTGCCGCCCTCGACGCCGAGAAGCCGTGGGCCGTCGAAGCCGAACACGGCGGGGACAGGATCGGCCCCGTCCACCGAGACGATTCCGCCGGCGTTCTGGATGCACGCTCCCGCCGGGTCGGCAGCGGCGGCCGGAGCCGTCGAGACACCCGCCCCGGCGATGCACGCACCGACCGTGAGGAGCGTCCATCGCCGTCGCGAAACAGTCATGGGCAGAACGGTAACCGCTCCGTCGCCGGTGAGCGGAAGAACGACGGTAACTCGAATCGGCGACGTGTCTACACCGCCCGCCGGCACACCCTGGTTACAAACCGACTGCGTCCTCGGGCCGCTCGGCGGTTCGCCACCCGGGGATCTCCGCACCCGACGCCCACGTGGAGTGCGTGCCCGAACTGACCCGTTCCGGAAGACGAATCCGGGCGACCGGGCCGTCGGCGAGACGCTGTGCGTCGAAGACGAGGCACTCGGACAGATCACGGTTCATGTCGACGGTCATGGTGACGAGGTATCCGTCGTCCTCACCCGAAGACCCGATCCGCGGCGCCATCACGGTTTCGCTTCCGAACACTCCCTCACCGAGCGCGTAGTGCTCCTCGGCGCCGGTCAGCGAGTCGTGCTTGACGAGGCCGTCGAACAGGAACCACCCGGGCAGGCCCGTCGCCGCATACGTGTAGCGGTGCGGTACTCCCGTGTGTACGGGACTGATCATGCCGAACTCCGTGACCCGTTCGGAGAGGCGCTCTTCCGTGACGCCGCCGGTGCGCAGGTTCAGGCGCCACCGGTGCAGGTGCGTGCCCATTCTGTCGAGAGCGAGAAATCGGAACATGCGCTGGTAGATCGACCCGTTCCCGGTGTCCTCCGGCTCGGGTGTCTCCTGGTGGAACCCTTCCAGGACGATCTCGTCGCCGTCCTCGTAGGCATTCGTCCAGTGCAGGACGTAAGTGGGAGCCGCGTCGAACCACCTGATCTCGCTCCCGCCGCCGCGCCGCGGGAGCACGCCGAGGCGCATCGGAATATCGGGGTGGAAACGCGAGACGTACTTACCCGCCGCGAGAGCCTCGGGTATCCAGAAGAGCGGGCAGTCGTTGAGGATGGCGTAGTTCTCGGTGAAGGCCATGTCGTGGGGTAGCCGAGGACCGGGCAATTCGATGTCGGTGTAGTGCACGAGTTTGTCGGACGAGTCGACGACGCCGTAATGCATGTACGGCGCGTCCGTTCCGTAGTTGAAGAAGAGCATCTCCCCGGTACGGTGATCGACCTTGGGATGCGCCGACACTCCGAGATTCGACGGGAAGTCGCCGCCCCACTCCGCTTTGCCGACGGTCTCGAGCGACATCGGATCCACCCGGTACAAGTCGCCGCACTGCCAGAAACTGGTGAGTGCAACCCCGTTGTGCACGGTGACATCCGTGCTCGATCCGTCCTTCATCCTTGTGCGCGCACCCCAGCCGTCGGTGCGTTCCGACTTCGCCGGATTCTCGGCGATTCCCGCCCAGAGCGCGCGACCGGCTTCCTGCTCGGCGACGAAGCCGTCCGTCTGGACGAAACGGTTCCGGTAGAACGCCTTCCCGTCGCGGAAGCCGACGACATGCACCATGCCGTCACCGTCGAACGGGTGGTAGCGGCCCTGCTGGGCAGGGTGCACCGGATTCTCGGTGTTCCGGATGTACACCCCGTCGAGATCGGCGGGCAGTTCCCCGACGACCTCGAGATCGTCGGCGCGGTGCTCGGTGACCTGGGGTCGCCACGGCCCGGTGCGATAGGGGTGATCGTCGTCGGTGGGCAGCGTCGACAATGCGCGGCCGAGAATTTCGAGGTCCATCGATGCTCCTTCGGCTCAGCCGATGATGAGGGATACGGAAGTGGTGGTGCTACCACCGAAGTTGAAGGTGGCCGCCCGTCGGGCGCCGTCGACCTGGTAGGCGCCGGCGGTGCCCGTGACCTGGCGATGGCAGTCCAGAGCCATGCGCACGCCCGTGGCCCCCACCGGGTGTCCTCCGCCCAGGAGTCCCCCACTGGGGTTCATGGGCATCCGGCCGCCGATCTCGAGATCGCCGGCTTCCACGGCGCGCCAGCTTTCGCCGGGCGGCGTGAGGCCGAAGTGGTCGATCGCCACGTACTCGCTGATGCTGAAGCAGTCGTGCGTTTCGATCAGGTCGAGTTCGTCCACACCTCCGATTCCGGCGCGCCCGTATGCGTCGGCGACGGTGTCGGCGAGGTGCGGGAACATCAAGCCGCCGCCCGAACTGCGTGCGAGCTTCTCGTCGAGGGAGAGCCCGACGGTGCGGTGACCCCAGCCGAGAATCCGGGAGCGGGGGGCCGCGTCGAACTCCGGATGCCGGGCGACGTACCGATCGCTGACGAGGACCACGCCTGCTCCTCCGTCGGTGAGGGGGCCGCAGTCGATCTTGCGCAGGCTGCCCTCCACGAGCGGATTGGCGGTGTCGTCGGCCGTGAACGATTCGGGGGAATAGGACCGTGTCCGGGTCTGCGCGCGAGGATTGCTCCGGGCGTTGCGGATATTGAGTTCGGAGATGGCCCACAGGTGCGCCGGGTCGAGTCCGTACCGGGTCGTGTACTCGCCGGCGATGCGATCGAACATGTAGGGCCACATGAATTTTGCGTCCTGGCCCTCTCGTCCCACCCACGCGGCCGGACTCATGTAGTTCGTGCCGATATCGCCCGGCACGGTCTTCTCGAGTTCGACACCGAGGACGAGTGCGCAGTCGTAACGCCCTGATTCGAGGTCGGCCATCGCGGCGAGAATCGCCAGAGAGCCCGACGCACATGCTCCCTCGTGCCGGCTCGCGGGAACGTCCCACAGTTCGGGGATCATGGACGCCGGCATCGCCCCGAGGTGACCCTGCCCGGTGTAGAGCTGGCCGAAGGCATTGCCCACGTGGACGACGCCGACCTCGCTCGCGTCGATCCCCGCGTCGTCGAGCGTGCGGCGCGCGACCTCGGCGGTGAGATCGCCGATGTCGAAGCCTTCCTTGGTGACGTTGCGGGCGAAGTCGCTCTGATAGCCGCCGGCGATCCACACCTGAGCTGATGTCATGTCGTCTCGCTTTCGAGATCGGTTCGACGGGTCGGTGGAGGTCTTGGGAGAGTAGTTCCGCGACGGTGAAGCCCGCCGTCCCCGTTTAGTACAGTTATTGAAGCATCTTGGTGTGAGCCACGCAACGACGGATGCGCACCGGAGGAGGTTGGCCCGTGACCCGAAGCAACACCGTGCCGAGCGACCGGACTGCGACCGTCAATCCGGTCGCCGCCACGCTCGATCTGCTCGGCGACCGCCTCACACTCGCGCTGCTCGGACACGCGTTCGTGAGCGGCACGACCCGCTTCAACCAGTGGCTCGAACTCACGGGTGCCCCGTCCTCGGTGCTGACCGACCGGCTCCAGTCACTGGCAGCGGCCGGTGTGCTGGAACGCTCTCCGCAGTCGGCCGGCTCGGATCGGCACGACTACCTGCTGACCGATCTGGGGACCGCCACCTGGCCGATCCTGGTGTGCATCTGGAGCTGGCAACGGGAGTGGACACCCGAAGGTGCGTGGCAGCCCGACCTGGTGCACGACGTGTGCGGGCACCGTGGTCCCGCTGTCATCCGCTGCGGATCCTGCGGCACTGTCGTCACCACCCACGACACGGACATCGAGATGGATGCGGAAGCGATCTGGACCGTGACCTCCGGTGCCCGGCGGCGCTCCACCCGCGGGCCCGCCGGCAAGAACGTGTCGGCAGACATGCAGTTCAACGCGGTGATGGAGGCTCTGGGTGATCGCTGGAGCGGCGCGATCACCGGTCTCGCACTGGCCGGAGCCCGCCGGTTCGGAGAATTCCGGTCGGCGCTGGACATCTCCCCGACGACGCTCACCGATCGCCTCGCCCGCCTGTGCGCCGCGCAGATCCTCGGCCACCCGTCCGGTACCGACCGCCAGTACCGCCTGACGCACCGCGGTCGTGCGCTGTTCGGTGTGTTCGTCTTCCTGATCCGGTGGTCCACACAGGCCTTCCCGGAGGCGCCCGGGCCGCTACGGATCCTGCACCGCGAGTGCGGCGCGATCCTGCATCCGGAACTTCAGTGCAGGGGGTGCGACGGGCCCGTGGACCGGCACAGTGCCCGGATCGAGCCGATGTTGCCCCATCCCTGACGCGGGCCTTTGGTCCCCATCTTGACACCGAGCGACGTCACCCGGTATCACTTCGTTAGCTGTAGTGACTCGGGTCACGACATTCAACGAGTCGGAGCAAATCTGTGAATCGGAGCAATCCCCCGTACATCTACGACGCCGTCCGCCTCCCCCGTGCCCGCGTGCGCAAGAGCGGCGGCACCCTGGCGGGCGTACGTCCGGTCGAGCTGATCGCCCGGCTTCTCACCGCACTCGACGAACGCTGCGGTGCATCCGAGGTTGTGGACGACGTGCTCCTCGGAATCAGCACAGCCACCGGAGAACAGGCGGGCGACCTCACCAGAGCGGCCGTGCAGTGGGCGGGCTGGCCCGATCACATCCCCGGCGGCGTCGTCTCCCGGTTGTGCTGCTCCGGGCTCGATGCCATCGAAAGCGCAGCCGCACGGGTGGCCGCCGGTACGGCGCGCGCGGTCGTCGCGGGGGGCGTCGAATCGATGTCCCGGGTGCCGATGTTCTCCGATTCGCCCCCGATCGCTGTGGACCCCGAACTCGGTGAACGCACCGGGTTCGTCACCATCGGGGTGTCGGCCGATCTCACGGCGGCACGGTACGGGTTCACCCGCGAGTTGCTCGATGCCTACGCGGTCGCCTCGCACGGGCGTGCCGCCACCGCGCCCCCCTCGCCGTCACTGATCAGCATGAAAGTCGGCGATACCGAACTCGATTCGGACGAGGGCCCGCGCCCCGGAGTGACACTCGACGATTTCGCCGCGCTGCCCGCACTCTTCGGAGAAGACGCCGGGTGGGAGCGGGTCGCCCGCCGGTTATCGGATTCACCGCGCCCGGCGGCGGGACTGCACACAATCGCCACCGCCCCTCAGCTGGCAGACGGAGCCTCCGCGATTCTGATCGGTGACGCCGAAGCCGGTGCGGCCCTGTCGATGCGGCCCCGCGCCCAAATCGTCGGGACGGCGCAGAGCGCGGTCCGCTCACCGCTCCTGACCGCTCCCGTGGTCGCCTCGAACCGGGCGCTCGCACGTGCCGGCATCACGGCGCAGGACCTCGACGTTGTCGAAATCAACGAATCCTTCGCCGTGACACCGTTGATGATGATCGAGGAACTGCACCTCGACCCGGCCCGCGTCAATGTCCACGGCGGCGCTCTCGCCGTCGGACATCCGCTCGGGGCCACCGGCGGCATTCTCGTGGCTCACGCACTCGACCAGCTCGAACGCACCGGAGGCGAGCACGCGCTCGTCACCATCCCCGCAGCCCTCGGTCTCGGCGCAGCCCTGGTGCTCCGCCGGCTGTGAGCGATACCCGCGACCACTTTCCCACCCGGACTTCGCGAAAGGCCCCCTGATGTCCCCCCCGCTTTCCCCCCCGCCCACCGCACGCGCGGGTCATCCCGACGCCACAGTCTCCGAATACCTGGAACGGGGCTGGTGGCAGGACGAGACGCTCCCGGACCTCTTCGATTCCTGGGTACAGCGCAGGCCTTCGCATGCCGCGACCACCGACCCGGCCAATTTGGCGGATCTCACCGGGGCACAGCCCCGGTCGCTGACGTGGCAGGAACTCGACGAGTTCGTGCGGCGGGTCGCAGCCGTATTCCACGCGCGCGGAATACGGCAGGACGACACGGTTGCCGTGCAGATGCCCAATTCGGTCGCCCTCACCGCCACCTACCTGGCACTGTGGCGCCTCGGCGCCGTGGCGACCCCGATGCCCGCGTCGTATCGCCGTCACGAACTGTCCGGCATCGTCGATGCGTGTTCTGCCGTCGCCGTCGTCACTGTGGGTAGACTCGGCGACCGCTCGCTCGCCACCGAAGCGTCGGAACTGGCCTCCGGCCACCGGACCCTCGGCACCGTGTTCGCTTTCGGACCGCACGTGCCGGAACAGGCTGTCGAGATCGACACCGCATCGGTGCCCGCACCCCATCTCGACGAGGCCGATGCCTATGCGGCCGCAGTGGTGCGCACGGTCAACGACCGGGTCACCGTGTGCTGGACGAGCGGTACCGAGGCGGCGCCCAAGGGCGTACCCCGGTGCCACGCCGATTGGCTCGCGGTGGGCCGAGGGGTGCAGGACGGCCTCGAAACCACGGAGGATTCCGTGCTCGTGAACCCGTTCCCCTTGGTGAACATGGCCGGGTTCGCAGCGGCGTTGCTGCCCTGGCTCCTCGGTGGAGGTCACCTCGTCCACCACCACCCCCTGGACATCGCGGTCTATCTGGGCCAGATCCAGCACCACCGGGCCACCCACACCACCATGCCCCCGGCGATCCTGACGATGCTGCTCAAGAACGACGCCCTGCGCGGCAAGTTCGACCTTTCGTCGCTCACGCGCGTCGGGGCGGGTGGCGCACCGCTGCCGCCGTCCGTGGTGGCGTCCTGGCAGAACGACCACGGGGTCGAGGTGATCAATTTCTTCGGATCCAACGAGGGCGTGTGCCTTCTCGGTGCACCGGGCGATATCCCGGACCCGACCGTCCGCGCGCAGCATCTGCCGAACTACGCGGCGCCGGACCGGTCCTGGGTGGTGCGTCTGAGCCGCAGCACCGAGGTACGCCTCATCGATCCCGTGACCGGCGCCCTGGTCGACACCATCGGCGGCCGCGGCGAACTCCGGCTGAAGGGGCCCACCGTCTTCGCGGGTTACCTCGAGGGCACCGCGACGTCGTCCCCGTTCGACGAGGACGGCTTCCTCTGCAGCGGTGACGTTTTCGAGTTGTGCGGTGAGCACGGCGAGTACCTGCGCTTCGTCGACCGCATCAAGGAGATCGTCATCCGGGGCGGTATGAACATCGCACCGGCAGAGATCGAAGGGCTGCTGCAGGACCACCCGGCGGTGGCCGAAGTCGCGATCATCGGTATCCCCGACGAAGTACTCGGCGAAAAATGCTGTGCGGTCGTGGTTCCCACCGCCGGCGCCACCCCGACACTCGACGACCTCACGGCGCACCTTCGCGCGCGGGACATCGCGTCGTTCAAACTGCCCGAACGCATCGAACTCGTCGACACCTTGCCGCGCAACGCGGTAGGCAAACTGTTGCGACGCCACATCCGCACCGACCTCCTGGAATCCCTATGAGCATGTCCACAGCACCCCACTCCACTTCGATCGACCTTCCCGCGCGCGTGCGCGTCCCGGTGTTCGCGGCCCCGATGTTCCTGGTGTCCGGCCCGGAACTCGTCATCGCGGCGAGCGCGGCCGGAATCGTGGGCTCCTTCCCCACGCCCAACTGCCGCACGACCGCCGAACTCGACCGCTGGATGGGGACGATCTCCGACGGTGTCGCCGCCGCGGGACCGGATGCCGCGCCGTGGGCGGTGAACCTGGTGACCCACCGCTCCAACCAGCGTCTCGAGGAGGACTTGCGCTTGGTCGCCGAGCATCGCCCGCCTGTGGTCATCACGGCTCTGGGGTCTCCGGAACCGGTGATGGAGACGGTCAAGGGATACGGCGGACTGGTGCTCGCCGATGTGGTGTCCGTCCGGCTCGCCCGTAAAGCCGCCGGCTTCGGAGTCGACGGACTCGCGTGCATCTCGGCGGGAGCAGGGGGGCACACGGGCCATCTCTCCCCGTTCGCGTTCGTCTCCGCCGTACGGCAGTTCTTCGACGGGTTGCTCGTCATCGGCGGGGGCATCGCCGACGGCTGGGGTGTGGCAGGTGCCGTCGCGGCCGGCGCCGATCTCGTCTACATGGGCACCCGGTTCCTCACGGCGACGGAAAGCATGGCGTCCGCCGACTACAAGCAGATGGTCGTCGAGCACGGACCGGACGATCTCGTCGTCAGCTCCGGCATCACCGGGACCAGCGCCTCGTGGTTGCGTCCCAGCCTGGTTGCGAACGGTCTCGATCCCGACGCCCTCACCGCACCGGCCAACCGTGACTACAACGCCGGTGCGGACGTGCAGGGGCGGTGGAAGAACATCTGGGCCGCGGGCCAGGGTCTGGGCCTGATCGACGGTGTCACGCCGGTGAAATCCATCGTCGACGACCTCGCCGCCGAATACGCGGCCGCGACAAGCCGCTTCGCAGGCCGGACTCTTCGGTAGGTCCCGGAAGAGACAAACGGGGGGGCCCC
>NZ_JAXION010000064.1:0-24440 GCF_049311045.1 Rhodococcus sp. 7Tela_A2
CCCGGCGGGGCGGCCCCGGGGCAGGCCCGGGCTGCCCGGAACCCGGGGCCTTCGCCTTGTCGTCGTCCGTCCCACTCGCATACCGCCGGACGGTCCGATCCGGTTCGTGCCGCTATCGTGACACGACGGAACTTGTTCTAGGGTGCTCTACGCGGCCCGACGGCCAGGTGTCCGTCCGGTCCACGTCCGTTCGAACCAACCCGAGGTGGAATGTGCGCATAGCTCTGTTGTCGTACCGGAGCAAGCCGCACTGTGGGGGCCAAGGGGTCTACGTGCGGCATCTCAGCCGCGAACTCGTCGCGCAGGGTCACACGGTGGAGGTGTTTTCCGGTCAGCCCTATCCGGAACTCGATCCGGGGGTGACTCTCACCAAGGTCCCCAGTCTCGACCTCTATCGCGACGACGATCCGTTCCGTACGCCCCGTCCCGGTGAGTACCGCGATCTCATCGATGTCCTCGAGGTCGCGACGATGTGGACGGCGGGCTTCCCGGAACCCCGGACGTTCGGCCTGCGTGCTGCCCGGCTTCTGCGCACCCGGCTCGGCGACTTCGACGTCGTACACGACAACCAGTCGCTCGGATCGGGGCTGTTGAAGATCGCCGAGCACTTCCCGCTCGTCGCGACGATCCACCATCCGATCACCCGCGATCGCGAACTCGATCTTGCGTCGGCGAGCAGTTGGCGCCGGAAGCTCACCTTGCGCCGCTGGTACGGCTTTCTCCGCATGCAGGAGCGGGTGGCCCGGAAGATCGGCTCCCTGCTGACGGTGTCGGCGAACTCGGCCGACGACATCCGTGCGGCGTTCGGGATCGAGGCGGATCGGATCCACACGATCCCGCTCGGCGTGAACACGGAACTGTTCGCACCGCCGTCGACGCCCCGGGTCGCGGGCAGGATCGTGTGTGTCGCGAGCGCCGACGCTCCGCTCAAGGGAGTGCCGACGCTGCTCGAGGCCGTCGCGAAACTGCGAACCGAGCGCGAGGTCGAACTCGTCCTCGTCTCGAAACTGGCCCCGGGAGGGGCCACCGAGCGGCTCATCGACGCCCTTGCCATCGGTGACGTGGTGCGCACGGTCTCGGGAATCGAGGACGCCGAGCTGGCGGCACTGCTGGCATCTGCGGAAGTCGCGGCGGTTCCCTCGCTCTACGAGGGCTTTTCGCTGCCGGCAGTGGAAGCGATGTCGTGTGGCACACCGCTGGTGGCGAGTCGCGCCGGAGCGATCCCCGAGGTGGTGGGTGACGCGGGCGTCCTCGTGGAGCCCGGAGACGCAGCACAACTGGCGGGAGCGCTGGCCGGACTGTTCGACGATCCCGGCGCACGGGAGCAGCTCGGAGCGAAGGCCCGCGCGAGAGTGCTCGACCGGTACAGCTGGGCCGCGGTGGCTGCACAGACCGCGAGCGTGTACGAGCAGGCGATCGCCGCACGTGAAGGAAGGACCAACTGATGTTGACCGTCGACTTCGACCGGCTGGGGATCGAGCCCGGGCAACGCGCCATCGATATCGGAGCAGGCGCCGGCCGGCACTCCTTCGAGTTGTATCGACGCGGCGTGGATGTGGTGGCGTTCGATCGCAGTGCCGACGACATGAAGGCGGTTGCCGACATGTTCGTTGCCATGGAACTCGAGGGCCAGGTCCCCGAGGGAACTCTCGCCCGCGCCGAGGTCGGTGACGCGCTCGCACTGCCGTACGAGGACGCGTCGTTCGACATCGTTCTGATCTCGGAGGTCCTCGAGCACGTGCCCGAGGACGAACGCGCCATCGCCGAGCTCGTGCGGGTGCTCAAGCCGGGCGGCGTCGCCGCGGTGACGGTGCCGCGCTGGTTCCCCGAGAAGGTGTGCTGGGCGCTGTCCGACGCGTACCACGAAGTCGAGGGCGGACACGTGCGCATCTACAAGGCAGACGAACTCGCGGCGAAGCTCACTGCCGCCGGTCTGAAGGTGTCGGGAACCGGGCACGCTCATGCCCTGCACGCTCCGTACTGGTGGCTCAAATGCGCTGTGGGCGTCGACAACAACGACAACCCGCTGACGAAGGCGTACCACCGGATGCTGGTGTGGGACCTGATGAAAGGTCCGTGGATCACGAGGACCGCCGAGAAGTTGCTCGATCCGGTCATCGGCAAGAGCGTGGTGTTCTACCTCCGCAAACCGGGTGCTTCCGGTGCCGCCCAGTGATACTAGCCTGCCGATGATTCCCTCCGTGCCGGGGGTGCTGTCCCAGGAACAGTGCCTCGCGACCGGGCGGGCCATCGCCCGGATGCAGGAGTCTTCCGGCGCGATTCCGTGGTTTCCGGGCGGCCACACCGATCCGTGGGATCACGTCGAGTCGGCGATGGCGCTGACCGTGACGGGCTTGCGCGACGAAGCGGATGCCGCTTTCCACTGGCTCCGGGACACGCAGCGGCCCGACGGGTCGTTGCCTGTCCGGTTCGATCGGGGAGTGGCCGACGGCGAGGACGTCGACAGCAACTTCACCGCCTACATCGCGGTGGGAGTGTGGCACCACCATCTGGTCACCGGCGACCGCAACTTCGTCGAACACATGTGGCCGACCGTCCGGCGGGCACTCGATCTCGTCGTCGACATGCAACGTCCGGACGGTTCGATCTCCTGGGCCCGCGGGGCGGGCGGCATGTTCGACGAAGCACTGCTGACCGGGTGTTCGAGTATCCACCAGAGCCTGCAGTGCGGAATGCGTCTCGCCGAGTTCGTCGGCGACCCGCAGCCGGAATGGGAAGTGGCGTCGTTCCGGCTGGGACACACCGTGCGACGGCACCCCGAGGTGTTCACTCCCAAGCCGGAGTTCTCGATGGATTGGTACTACCCGATCCTCGGCGGTGCCGTCCGCGGACCCGACGCACACGAACGGATCCGGGAACGCTGGTCGGACTTCGTCGTCGACGGCCTGGGAATTCGCTGCGTCGACCACCGTCCGTGGGTGACAGGCGCCGAGACCTGCGAACTGGTCCTCGCGCTGGACTGCCTGGGCGACAGCGCGCGTGCGCACGAATTGTTCGCTGCCATGCAGCATCTCCGTGACCCCGACGGCTCGTACTGGACCGGCCTCGTCTACAGCGACGGTAAACGCTGGCCGGTCGAGGTCAGTTCGTGGACCAGTGCGGCGGTGATCCTGGCTGCCGACGCACTGTCGCGGACGACACGGGGAAACGGGGTCTTCCGGGACGCGGCGGCACCCACGCACGTCGCGGGTGCCGACCGCTGCACGGAGAACTGCCCGGTCCTGGTCTGACGGCCGCCCCGCTGCTCTAGCGACCGGGCAGGACTCCGACGGTCCCTCCGGTGCGTTCGAGCACGCGCAGCGTTCCCGTCGCGGGCATATCGGTGAATTCCCCGCTCTCCAAAGCGCGACAGTAGATTTCGTACGGCGGCCGGCCGCCGTCCTTCGGGTCGGGGAAGACGTCGTGGATGATCAATGCGCCGCCGACCTCCACCCACGGTGACCACCCCTCGTAGTCGGCCTGGGCGGCGGCGCTGCTGTGTCCACCGTCGATGAAGACGAAGCGTGCGGGCGTGCGCCAGAATGCCGCCACCCGAGGCGAAGTGCCGATCACGGCCACGACGTGTGATTCGAGGTCCGCGTCGGCAAGTGTGTGCCGCAACCGTCCGGCGGTATCGATGCGGCCGGTATGGTCGTCGACCAGCGCGGGATCGTGGTACTCCCATCCGGGCTGGTGTTCCTCGGAACCACGATGGTGATCGATCGTGACGATCGTGCCCCCGGTCGATCGCGCCGCCGCGCCCAGGTAGACCGTCGACCGGCCACAATAGGTGCCGATCTCGACGCCGACCCCGTCGCCGAGGTAACGCAGAGCCACGTCGTGCAGCGCAGTTCCTTCGTCCTCCGGCATGAAACCCGGAGTGGCTTCGGCAAGTTCGACTACCTCACGGGGCAAGCTGGTGCGGGTCATCGGGGTCTCCGTCCGTTCGCGAACTGCGGTGTCCGGTGGGCAACCTTACCGAGACGCTGCCTCAGCCGGAGGTGTGGGCCGCCAGGGTGAGACTGTCGAGGTCGCGGATCGCGGTGCACGCCCGGGCGACCATCGTTGCGAACATCCGATCACCACGGTCGGTGCGAGTGCCGTACGCGCAGCCGAAGACAGCAACCAGAGGGCCTTGGAGCATCGCGAAACGGTAGTCGTCCCAGCAGTCCGTCAGGCTGTATTTCTCGACTCCGTGACCGAGCAGTGCCCGGTGGTAGGTCGCCACGAGGTCGCACTCGTGCTCCCGTCGCAATTCGGGGGTCAGGGAGGTGCTCACGAAATAGGCGAGGTCGCGGGCGGGAAGCCCGATTGTGAGTGTCTGCCAATCCACTGCGGTCACGCCCGTGTCCGGGACCGGGGGGAACAGGAGGTTGTCGAGCCTGTAATCGCCGTGCACCAGTGCGAACCGTTCCGGTCGTGCGCAGATCCACCGCTCTGTGACCTCGACGCAATCGCGCAGTGTGGCGCGATCGCGACTCGAGACGTGTTCACCCAGATCGTGCGTGAACGTCTCCAGCGCCGGGCCGTAGAGTTCGGCGAGCACCTGCGCTTCGTCCTGGCCGGTCCGCCCGACCCACGACAGTTCCAGGAGGGTCGGGTCGCACCAGCGGGGCCCGTGCAGACCTGCGAGGTTGCGCACCGCGTCGTGCGCCTGCGCCGGGGTGCAGCCGGCGACCTGGTCGCCCTGCTGTGCGGGCGCGAGATCTTCGAGTAGCAGCGTGAAATCGCCGCCGTCGCCGAGTGCTGCGTAATAGCAGACCGGCACGCAGACCGACACCGAGTCTGCGATGTCGGTGTAGAACCGGACTTCGCCACGGTAGGCGCCGGCCAGCATCGCTCGTGTTCCCGGATCGGCCGCGGGAAGTTTTGCCACGATCGAGGCCGGTATCTCGTCGCCGGTGAGCGTGAGCCGCAGGCACCGTCCGATCTGTCCGGTCCCGATCGGCTCGGACCGTACCGAGCGCACCGCGCTTCCGAGGGCAGCCCCCAATCGCTCCGGGGTCAGCTCGTCGACGTCGAGCATCAGGGCCGGGTCGGGCGGAGGCGAGATCATCGGGCGTTCCATCCGGGATTGGCGGGCAGCCGCGAGTGGTTCTCCGGCGTGCGTACTGTGCTCCATGCTGCCACCACGGGTGCGAGTTCCGCCGGGGTTGCGCCGTGCAGGATCACGCTGTCGGCGCCCGCATCGAACTGGTCCGCGATGCGCGCGGCGCAGTGTCCGGCGGTTCCGGTGGCGGACGCGGCGATCCACTCCTCCGGCAGGAGGGCGCGGATGTGCCGCAGAACGGCGGGGCTGCCGGCCGCATCGAACGGTCCACGGTGATCACGCACGACGGGATCGTCGCGGAACCGCCCGAGCACGCCGGGATCCCATCCGTTGGCTCGCGCCAGGACGTCGCCGTATCCCTGCAGGTAGGTGGCGAGACGCCCGACCAGCATCCGCTGTTGCCGGTCTTCGGGGATCGAGTCCTCGACCGTTGCGAGAACCGACCAGACCCGCACTGCGGCGGGGTCTCGCCCGGCCGCCGCAGCCGCGTCGCGGATGATCTTCACGGCACGGGCGACGGCGGCGTCGGTGAAGAAGGTGTGCAGGACGACGCCGTCGGCGATTCGTCCGGCGAGATCGAGGGTCCTGTCGCCGAGCGCGACCATGAGGATCGGAATACGGTCGGACCCTTCGGAGATCCGGCGTAGATACGGAAACGCTCCGGCGGGTCCGTCGTGCCCCGCGACCGCCTCGCCGTTCCAGAGCGCGCGCAGGATTTCGGTTGCATCTTCCAGCCCGGCGGACGTGACGCGCGGCAGGCCCATGAGGTCGAAGAGTGCATCGAATCCGCGTCCCAGGCCGAAGGCGTACCGGCCCCCGCTCAATCGGTGCAGGGTCGTCGCCATCGTCGCCGTGACGAGGGGATGCCGGGTGTGAGGATTCGTTGCGGCGGTGCCGATTCCGATCGTCTCGCTCACCGCCGCGGCCGCACCGGCGAGCGCCGCGGCGTCCTTGGTGTCGAATCGCTCGGACAGGAACACCGACCCGAGGCCGAGTTGTTCACCGTGACGAACCTCGTCGAGCAGGTCGCGAGGTTCGGGGGAGTGCCCGGCGAGGCCGTAGAACCCGAGTTCCGGGAACTCGGGGGTCGCAGCGGCCCGGCCGGTGGCGCTCACGACCGGTTCGATGCGCGCCGCTTGTGCAGCACGCTCCCGATCGTCGAATCCAGTTTGGTGCCCAGCGGCCACCCCACGTAATGGCAGAGGAACAGCGCGATTTCCTTGAGTTGCTCCTCGTCCAGTTCTTCGTTGTGCAGAGCCGCACCGATCTGGATCTCGGCGACATCGGTGAGTCCTTGCGCGGTGAGGGCGCCCAGGAGCAGCAGTCTGCGATCCCGGATGCTCAGTCCGGGCCGGGACCAGATGTCGGCGAAGAGGTGGTCTGCTGTCACCGCGAAGTGGTCTCCCGGACCGTCCTGCATCTCCCAGCCGTAGACCTTGGTCATCATCTCGAGTCCGCGGCGGCGGGTGTCGTCGGTCATGCGTGCTCCTCGCTGGCGTAGGAATGGGCGGCGCTGCCGGTACCGACACCGAGTCCGGACCCGAGCCCGGTCAATGCTCTTGTGGCGAGTGGCAATTCGACCCCGAGGCGCTCGCCGAGTTCGAGCGCGAGCGACAGGTCTTTTTCGCCGAGGTCGCGGACGTGCGAGAAGATCGGGTACCACGAATCACCCGTGTCGAGCTGGGAGGTGCTGTCGCGCCACATGATGGCTCCGGCGCCGCCGGTGATGGCATCGGTGTGGCGGACGACCTTGCCGAGCTCCGCGATATCGATCCCGGCTGCCTCCGCGAGCCGCGCAGCCTCGGTCGCGGCGGTGAAGGAGATGAAGTGCAGAAGATTGCGCGCCAGTTTCATGCGGGTGCCCGCTCCCACCGGACCGGCGTGGATCACGACCTCGGCGAAGTGCCCGAACGGTTCGGCAACCTTGGCGAACGCCTCGTCCGTCGCGCCGACCATCACGGCGAGGGTGCCGTTGCGGGCCCCGGGTGCACCACCGCTGACCGGCGCGTCGACGAGATCCACCCCGCGCTCGGCGCACTCGGCGGCGAGTTCGGTGGCGGTGGTATCGGAGATCGTCGAGTGCACCGCGATCACGGTTCCCGGTCGCGCGGTGGACAAGAGCCCGTTCCCGCCCGCGACGACCTCGCGTACCTGCGCGTCGTCGAGCACGGTCACCGAGATCAGATCACACGACGCACCGAGTTCTGCCGGGTCCGCCGCGGCGGTGGCCCCCGCGTCGACGAACGGTGCGACGGCCTCGGCGCGGGTGTCGAGGACGGTGAGCCCGCCGGGACGGCCGAGGAGACGCTGGGCCATCGGTGCGCCCATGTTGCCGAGGCCGACGTACCCGATCCTGATGTTCTCGGAAGTGTTCACGAGCGGATCACCTGTCCGCCGTCCACGTTGAAGATCTGGCCGGTCACCCAACTCGCCTCGTCGGAGAGCAGGAACAGGCACATGCCGACGAGGTCGTCGGGGGTGCCCATTCGCTTGAGCGGCAGATGCTTGATCATGTCCGCGACCATCTTCGCGGGTGTGGTGCTGCGGGTCGCCTCGGTGTCGATGGGGCCCGGCGCGATCGCGTTGATACGGATGTTCGACCCGCCCAGTTCCACCGCGAGTTGCTGGGTCAGTCCGTTGATTCCGACTTTGGCGAGTCCGTAGAAGCCGGAGTACAACCATGCGGCAGTGGACGATTGGTTGACGATCGACCCGCCGTGGGCCGACATGTGCGGCCATACCGCGCGGGTGACGTTGAGGGCACCGTCGAGGTTCACGCTCATGAACTTCTTGTAGTAGTCCCAGGGCACGGTGAGCAGCAGGTCGAGTTTCATGCCGCCGTAGATGGCGGCGTTGTTGACCACATGGTCGATGCGGCCGTACTTCTCGACGGTCGAGGCCGCGAGTGCCTCGGTGGATACCGGGTCGGATACGTCGACCGGCACGAACGTCGCGTTGCCGCCGTCGGTGATGATCTGTTTGGCGACTTGCTCACCGAGTTCGGCTTCGAGATCGGCAACCACGACGTTCGCGCCTTCGGCCGCGAGCGCGCGGGCGTATGCCTCGCCGATGCCCTGTGCTGCACCGGTGACGATCGCCGTGCGGTCCGTGAATCTGGCCATGCTGTCGGTCCTTTCGATTCTGTGAGGGTGCGGCGATCAGCTCGCGGGCTCCGCGACCAACTTGGTTTCCAGGTATTCCTCGAAGCCGGCGACGCCCATCTCCCGGCCGATTCCGGAGTGCTTGTAGCCGCCGAACGGGGCATCGGCCGCGTACCAGATGCCGCCGTTGACGCCGAGGGTTCCGGTGCGCACCCCGGCGACGACACGGGCGATGCGCGCGGGATCCGTGCCGTATACCGCGCCCGACAGGCCGTAGGGGGAGTCGTTGGCGATGCGCACCGCGTCGTCGTCCCCGTCGTGGGGAATCACGACGAGCACGGGACCGAAGATCTCTTCCTGCGCCGTCCGGGATCGGTTGTCGAGACCGGAGATCAGAGTGGGTTCGACGAAGAACCCGCGTGCGTGTTCGGCCGGCCGGCCGCCCCCGACCACGATCGTGCCGCCTTCTTCGACAGCGAGCCGGAGATAGCTTTCGACGCGGGCACGCTGGCGCTCGGAGATCAACGGTCCGCAGACGGTGCCGGGGTCGCGAGGGTCGCCCGGACGCAGGGTACGCATCGTTTTCGCCGTGGCGGCCACGGCCTCGTCGTACTTGTCGCGGGGGACGACGAGCCGGGTGGTGATGGCGCACCCCTGACCCGCGTGCGTGGACACGGTGAATGCGGCCATCGAGCAGGCGCTGCGCAGGTCTGCGTCGTCGAGCACGAGGAACGCCGATTTGCCGCCGAGTTCGAGGAACACCTTTTTGAGGGTGTCGGCGGCGGACCGCATCACGGATCGGCCGGTCGCGGTGGAACCTGTGAACGAGATCAGGTCGACGCGCGGGTCCTCGGTCAGTTGTGCGCCCAGGAGATGATCGCTCGAGGTCACGATGTTGAGCGTCCCGGGCGGAAAATCGGTTTCCTCGGCGAGGATCTTTCCGACCAGGGCTGCGCACCATGGGGTGTCGGGGGCGGGTTTGAGAACGACGGTGTTTCCCGCGGCTAGCGCGGGCCCGATCTTGGCGAAGTTGATCTGGTGCGGGAAGTTCCACGGTGTGATCGCACCGACCACGCCGGTGGCTTCTTTGAGCAGGTAGCGATGCGTGGGGATGCCCATGGGCGCGGCGTTGCCGAGATCCTGTTTCCAGGAATAGTTCTCGGCGAGATCCGCGAAAAAGAGCAGGTCGTCGACGGGACCTTCGAGATGGGCGGCCGAGGTGAGGAAGCGGGGAGCCCCGACCTCGGCGATGGTGATCTCGCGCAGTTCCTCGATGTGTCCGCGCAGCGCGTCGCGCAACTGCCGGAGGCACCGGGCACGGAACGCGTGGTCGCGCGACCAGTCGGTGTCGTCGAACGCGCGTCGTGCGGCCTCGATGGCGGCGTCCATGTCGGCGGCGGTGGCGTCGGCGGCCTTTCCGAGCAGTTCTTCGGTGCTCGGGTCGAACACCTCGAAGGTGCCGCCGCTGCCGGGTACGAGCTTTCCGTCGATCAGGAGTGTGGAGCTGTCGGTGGGGCGAAGTGTCATCAGACGTTCCCTCGGTTCTGGACAGGTGTCTGGACTATAGTTCGGGCAGTTGTACGACGCAATGGCCGAAACGGGAGAACTTATGGGAGAGCCGAATTCGACCGGCCTGGCCGGCAAGGCTGTGATCGTGACCGGGTCGAGCCGGGGGATCGGCCGTGCCGTCGCCCAGCGGTTCGCGACGGAAGGGGCCGGGGTCGTGGTCAACGGCCGGGACCCCGGTGCGGTGGAGACGACCGTGGACGAGATGGTGGCAGCCGGGGCGCGGGCGGTCGGCGTGGCGGGATCTGCCGCCGAACCGGGGGTCGCGGAACGACTGCTCGACACCGCACTGGCCGAATTCGGGTCGGTGGCCGCGCTCGTCAACTGCGCCGGTACCGCGGAACCGGCCGGCTCGTCCATCCTCGGCATCGACGACCGTCAGTGGCACGACTTGATCGACGCACATCTCACGGGCACCTTCCGGACGTGCCGGGTCCTCGCTCCGTACTTCGTCGAACAAGGCGGCGGTGCGATCGTCAACACGGGTTCGTTCGCATTTCTGGGCGACTACGGCGGAACGGGATACCCCGCGGGAAAAGGCGCGGTGAACAGCTTGACCCTGGCGATCGCGGCCGAACTGCGCGAGCACGACGTGCGCGCCAACGTCGTGTGCCCGGGAGCACGCACACGGCTGTCCACGGGAGACGACTACGCGCGACACCTCACGCGGCTGCACGAGCGGGGTCTGCTCGACGACGTGGCGTACGAGGCGTCCCGCAATCCGGCTCCGCCCGAGTACGTGGCACCTCTCTACGTGTTTCTCGCGAGTGCGCTGTCCTCGTCGACGGGCGGGATCTTCGCCGGCTCGGGGTGTTTCGTCGGGCGGTTCGGCAAGCAGGCGCCGGACCTGCTCGCCTGGCGCGACCACGAGACGTCTCCGCCGTGGACGCCGGAGGAGATCGCCGGGTTCGTCTGATCCGGGGTTCGTCCGTACTGCCGGCGCCGCGGCGCGCGGATCAGAACACGGGCAGGCCGAGGCGGCGCCGCAGTCGCATGTCGAGCAGGTAGGCCTGCCACGGCAGTCGCCACACCCACGGTGTCCACCGATGCATCGTGCGGAGGTTCGCCAGATAGCGATCGAATCTGCGCTGGTCCGCAAGGGTCCACTCGTAGTGCATGACGTCCCGGAACTCCGGTGGGAGTGCTCCACGGGTGACGAACTCGAAGGAACGACCGAACACGCGGTGGATGACCCGGCCGAGGCGTCCCAGCCGTACTTCGAGGAAACTGAGTTCCGCCAGGTGGGTGAGATAGGTGCGGACGTCGTCGTTCATCGAGATGCTGTCCACGCCTGCGCGCCAGAGTTCGTCGTACTCCTCCCGCGTGGTGGGCCAGGACTCCGGGCGAACGTTGAGGGTGGTGCCGAGACTCGCGCCGTCGCGCAGTACGTGCCGGAATTCGTCCTCGCTCAGCGGCCCGTGCAGCAATTCGTATTGGTCCACGAAGTACGTGAGCAGGCACACCGCGACCCACAACTGCAGCACGGGAGAGTTGGCGCTGTACGCAACGGGGGCTCCCGGAGCGGACGTGACCTGGGAGTGGATGCGGCGCACGGCTTCCCGGACATACGCACGATCGTCGTCGTTGCCGAAGACCGCGACCGCCAGATATGCGCCGGTGGTCCGGGCGCGTTTCACCGGATGCAGGTCGGCTCGACCGGAGTCCACCGCGCTGTCGACGACACCCTGACCAACCCCCGGCAGAGCCAACTGCATGATCACGTTCGCCACGTTGATCGTGCCGCCGAGCGGTGACACCAGATCTCCGAGGGAGCGGATGGTTGCCATGGGACCCTCCCTCCGACAACGGCCGTATTCAGCCTACGGTTCGCTCAGCCCGTGTGCGTGCCCGTGGCGGGAACTCCTGCCAGAACGCCCCGCACCACGGTGTCGTAGATCTGGTCGAGGTCCAGTTCGTCACCGAGGAATCCGCTCCCCTCGAGCGTGGCGAAGCCGTGCAGCGCTGCGAACATGCTGATGGCGACCTCGAGCGATTCGGTGGCCGGGACTCCGCACGAGGACAGCATGGTCCGCAGCGCGACATTCGCGTCGAGTGCGGCGCCGACGAGCGCGTCGCGGTCGACCGGTGCGGCGGTCAGGGCGCCGTACAGTCGGGCATGCTCGACGGCCCATGCCCGGTGGGCATCGATCAGGGCACGCAGGCCGGCGAGTCCGCTCCGGCCCATCGCCACCTCACGCAGGTGGAGGCCCAGATCGGTCATGGCGCGGACCTGGACGGCGGACCGCACGTCGTCGAGATTGCGCACGTGGTTGTACAGCGAGGCCGCGACGATGCCCAGGCGAGCCGACAGGGTGCTCATCGTGAGTTGCTCCCAGCCCAGTTCCTCGACGATGTCGAGCGCTGTGGCGACAACTTTCTCGCGCGTGAGGGTGCGCCGCCGGACGGGCCGGGAATTGTCACGTGCCATGAACTTAGTCTAAGGGTCTTCCGCATCAAACGAAGATCTGTAGTTTAAGTGCGACACACATTCGTATATCCGGACGAGGGTAAGGGCATGACCACCTCCCGCATCGATCTCAAGAACCCCGATCTCTACCTCGAGGGGATTCCCCACGCGTACTTCTCCGAACTCCGCCGCGTCTGCCCGGTGCCGCGGCAGCCGGAAGAGGGGGGTGCCGGTTTCTGGGCCGTAACCCGGCACGCCGACGTCGTCGCTGTCTCCCGCGACAGCAGCACGTTCTCGTCGGCATTGGGAACCACCCAGGTCGACGACTTCGACGAGGAAACGCGCCTCAAGCAGGCCGCGATGCTCCTCAATCTCGATCCCCCGGACCACACCCGCCTGCGGCAACTGGTCAGTCGTGGCTTCACGCCGCGGATGGTCAAGACGCTCGAGGCGCACATCCGAGAGGTGTGCGACCGGATCGTCGACGAGGTCGTCGAAGCCGGACGGGACGGTGCCGTCGTCGACTTCGTGCCGACGGTGGCGGCGCCGCTGCCGCTCGAGGTGATCGCCGAGTTGCTCGGGGCACCCACCGAGGATGTCGGCAAACTCTACGAGTGGTCGAACCGGATGATCGGCTGGGACGACCCCGAATACGGGAGCACGCAGGAGGACGGTGAGCTCGCCGCAGCAGAGGTCTTCCTGTACGCCAACGAGATTGCCGCCCGACGGCGAGCGGAGCCACGCGACGACATCGTCTCCGCGCTCGTTCGTCCCGACGAGAACGGCGACACGCTGTCCGAGGTGGAGTTCGACATGTTCTTCGTGCTCCTCGTGATCGCGGGCAACGAGACCACCCGCAACGCGATCACCGGCGGTATGCAGGCCTTCATCGACCATCCCGAGCAATGGCGCAGACTCCAGGACCGGCCCGAGTTGATCGACAGCGCGGTGGAGGAGATCCTGCGCTGGGTGACTCCCGTAGTGGCGTTCCGTCGCACCCCCACCTGTCCGGCGTCGATCGGTGGCCAGGCGGTGGAGCGCGGCGACAAGGTGGTCGTGTACTACCCCAGTGCGAACCGCGACGAGGACGTGTTCGAGAACGCGCAGGTCTTCGATATCGGCCGGGAACACAACCCGCACGTCGCCTTCGGTGGCAGCGGGGTCCATTTCTGTGTCGGAGCGCATCTCGCCCGTCTGGAACTGCGGGTGATGTTCGAGACGCTCGCGACGCGCCTCGACCGTGTCGAATCCGCAGGGCCGGTGCGACGGCTGAGGTCCAACTTCATCAACGGGGTCAAGGCCATGCCCGTGCGGATCCACCCGCGCGGGTGACGAATTCGGTGCGTACCGCCCAGTATCGGCATTGCCGGACCCGACCTGCCGTAGTAATGTCCAGACACGTGTCCAGAAATGTGAATCTCGAATCGACTCGCCGCCGTCTGACCGAGAGGCAGGCCGATACCGTGCAGCGCCTCACGCAGGCCGCAGTCGAGGTGTTGCGCGAAGAGGGATTCGCAGGACTGACGGTCCGGATGGTTGCCTCCCGTGCGGGTGTCGCACCGGCGACCGCCTACACGTACTTCTCGTCGAAAGAGCATCTCGTCGCCGAGGTGTTCTGGCGGCGGCTCGCCACGGAGGCGGCCGTCGAGCCGGCGCCGGGGCAGGCCGACGGGAACCGAGCCGACCGGGTGTCGGCAGTGCTCCGGGGGATCGCGCTGCTGATGGCCGGCGAACCGGAACTGGCGGCCGCGGTGACCAGCGCGCTGCTCGGCCAGGATCCGGACGTCGAGCATCTGCGGGCACGAATCGGTCTCGAGATCCGGGAGCGGCTCTCCGCCGCGCTCGGACCCGGCGCCGACCCCGACGAACTCGAAGCACTCGAACTGCTCTACGCCGGTGCCCTCGTGCGCGCCGGTATGGGTTACGGCACGTACGAAAAGCTCGCCGACAGGTTGGAAGTCTCAGCCCGACTTTTACTGGAGTGATCCATGATTCAGGCCTCCCTGGAGTCCTCATCGCTCGACCCGCCGACCTTCAACCCGTACGACTACTCGTTCCACGAGGACCCGTACCCCACCTACCGCCGGCTGCGCGAGGAAGCGCCGCTGTACTACAACCCCGA
Source organism: Rhodococcus sp. 7Tela_A2 (assembly GCF_049311045.1). Classification (NCBI taxonomy): domain Bacteria; kingdom Bacillati; phylum Actinomycetota; class Actinomycetes; order Mycobacteriales; family Nocardiaceae; genus Rhodococcus; species Rhodococcus sp. 7Tela_A2. The sequence continues at coordinate 14,247 of NZ_JAXION010000064.1, forward strand.
CCTGGAATTTTGGGCGTTGTCTCGCCACGCCGACGTGGTTGCGGCGTTCCGTGACGGCACCCGGCTCTCGAGTGCCAACGGCGTCTCGCTGGATCCGTCGGCGTACGGGCCCAACGCCCACAAGGTGATGTCCTTTCTCGCGATGGACGACCCGCGACACATGCGGATGCGCCAGTTGGTCTCGAAGGGCTTCACGCCGCGCCGTGTGGCGGATCTCGAAGGCCGGATACTCGAACTCACCCTCGAATACCTCGAACCCGCTTTGGGGGCAGGGGAGTTCGACTGGATCTCCGAGGTCGCCGGCAAGCTGCCGATGGACGTGATCTCCGAACTCATGGGCGTTCCCAAGTCCGATCGCGCCGAGATCCGCAGGCTCGCCGACCTCGTCGTGCACCGCGAGGAGGGCGTTCTCGACGTCCCCGTCGCCGCCATGGACGCGTCCTTGAATCTCGTCGGCTACTACGCACAGATGATCACCGAGCGCCGCGCGAAGGAAACCTCCGATCTGACCTCGGCTCTGCTCGGTGCGGAGATCGACGGCGACCGGTTGTCGGACGACGAGATCATCGGATTCATGTTCCTGATGGTGGTCGCGGGCAACGAGACCACCACGAAATTGCTCGGCAACGCCATGTTCTGGGGCGCGCACAACAAGACGGAAGTGCGACGGGTTTTGTCCGAACCCGACCGGGCTCCGGAATGGGTCGAGGAGACTTTGCGGTACGACACGTCGAGCCAACTCGTCGCGCGCACCGCCGCAGAGGACATCGACCTGCACGGCTCCACCATCGGCGCCGGTGACAAGGTGCTCCTGCTCATCGGGTCCGCCAATCGCGACTCGGAGGTGTTCGACGATGCCGACACGTTCCGGATCGGCCGGAGCAGTTCCCAGAAGATCGCGAGTTTCGGAGGGGGCGTGCACTTCTGCCTCGGCGCGCACCTCGCCCGACTGGAGGCGAACATCGCGCTCGGACAGTTCGCACGCCGGGTCGCCGACTACGAGATCGACTTCGACAGATGCGAGCGTGTGCACTCCACCAACGTCCGAGGCTTCGCCGCCCTGCCCATGAAGGTCACCGATCGACATGCCTAGATTCGAACCCCACCCCTCTCGTCGCCCGGCGATCGTCACCGGAGCGTCCTCCGGTATCGGCACCGCCACCGCGTACGCCCTCGCCGAACTCGGGCACCCTGTCGCTCTCGGTGCTCGCCGCATCGACGAGTGCGAGGCCGTCGCGGAGAAGATCCGCGGCGAAGGAGGCGAAGCCTTCGCCCATCGGCTCGACGTGTCCTCGACCGAGTCGGTGGACGAGTTCGTCGCCGCGGCCGAGAACGCACTCGGCCCCACCGAGATCGTCGTGTCCGGTGCCGGCGACATGGATTTCTCGCTTGCCCACGAGATGGACCCCGACCGATTCGCCTTCCAGGTCAGCGTGCACCTCATGGGCACTCAGCGGCTCGCCCACCGGGTGATACCCGGCATGATCGAACGCCGGCGCGGTGATTTCGTCGTCATCGGGTCCGACTGCGCCGACGTGGCACGTCCGTGGATGGGCGCCTACGTCGCGGCCAAGACCGGTCTCGAAGCGCTCGCGCGGGAGATGCGCATGGAACTCGAGGGCACCGGAGTGCGCGCGTCGGTGGTGCGTCCCGGACCCACGCAGACCGCGGCCGGAATGACGGCACCCGCGGAAATCCTCGAACCGCTGCTGAACGACTGGACCAAATGGGGGCTCGCCCGGCACCCGTACTTCCTCCGGGCGTCGGACATCGCGGACGCGGCCGTGGCGGTCGTCTCGGCACCGCGTGGCGCCCACATCGTGCTCATCGAAGTTCAGCCCGAGGCCCCACTGAAGAAGGATTCCTGATGACCACGATCGTCGAACCCACACGGGTGTCCGGTGGCGAGCACGAGCACGGCCACCTCGAAGAATTGCGGACCGACCCGATCGCCCTCATGCGGCGCGTTCGTGACGAGTGCGGAAACGTGGGCGTCTTCCAGCTCGCCGACAAGAAAGTCGTGCTGCTCTCCGGAGCCGAAGCGAACGAGTTCTTCTTCCGTGCCGCGGACGAGGAACTCGACCAGCAGGCCGCCTATCCGTTCATGAAGCCGGTCTTCGGTGAGGGCGTCGTGTTCGATGCCAGTCCCGAGCGGCGCAAGGAGATGCTGCACAACTCGGCGCTGCGCGGTGAACAGATGAAGGGCCACGCGGCGACCATCGACCGAGAAGTACAGGACATGATCGCCGGCTGGGGCGACGAAGGCGAGATCGACCTGCTCGAGTTCTTCGCCGAGCTGACGATCTACACCTCGTCCGCGTGCCTGATCGGCAAGAAGTTCCGCGACCAGCTCGACGACCGCTTCGCCCACCTCTATCACGACCTCGAAAAGGGAACCGACGCTCTCGCTTTCGTCGATCCCTATGCACCCATCGAGAGTTTCCGGCGGCGTGACGAAGCACGACGTGGCCTCGTCGCCCTCGTGCAGGACATCATGACCGGCCGTATCGCGAACCCGCCGAAGGGGAAAGAGGATCGCGACATGCTCGATGTCCTCGTCTCGATCAAGGACGACGAAGGGCACGAGCGGTTCAGCGCCGACGAGATCACCGGCATCTTCATCTCGATGATGTTCGCCGGACACCACACCACGTCGGGCACGGCCGCGTGGGCGTTGATCGAACTGCTACGGCATCCCGAGTACCTCGAGCAGGTGACCGACGAACTGGACACGCTCTACGCCGACGGTGCCGACGTGAGTTTCCACGCGCTCCGCCAGATCCCGGTGCTCGAAGCGGTCCTCAAGGAGACCCTGCGGTTGCATCCGCCCCTGATTCTGCTGCTCCGCGTGGCATGCGACGACTTCGAAGTGGCCGGATACAAGATCCGGGAGGGCGATCTCGTGGGTGCGACGCCCGCGGTGTCCAACCGCATCGCCGAGGACTTTCCCGATCCGGATGCGTTCGATCCCGGCCGGTACATCGATCCCAACCAGGAAGACATCGTCAACAGGTGGACATGGATTCCGTTCGGTGCCGGCCGGCACCGTTGCGTCGGCGCGGCTTTCGCGCTCATGCAGCTCAAAGCGATCTTCTCGGTTCTGCTGCGCGACTTCGAATTCGAGCTCGCCCAGCCGTCCGACACCTACCGCAACGACCACTCCAAGATGGTGGTGCAGCTCGCGCAACCGTGCGCGGTCCGGTACCGCCGCCGTGACCGGGACTGAGGTGTCCGCCGTGAGAGTCGAAGCAGATCTCGATCTCTGCCAGGGACATGCCATGTGCGCGATGGAGGCGCCCGACGTGTTCGCCGTCGCAAAACACGGCGAGGTGGAGATACTCCGAAACCCTGTGCCCGAGGAGTTGCGCAGCGACACCGAGGCCGCCGTGAAGTACTGCCCGACCCAAGCACTTCGCATCGTCGAAGACTGAGACCCAGGAGACCGACCCATGGCTACGTTCGATCGTGCCGAGCTCGACGAGATGATCGCCCGCTGGACCGACGCCAACAAGCGCGCCGAGGCCGAGGGCGACTGGAAGCCGTTGGCGGACATGTATACCGAGGACGCGACCTACGGCTGGAATTACGGACCGAAGCAGGAGTTCATGGCGGTCGGCCGCGACGAGATCCGCGACATCGCGCTCGGACAGGAGATGGAGGGACTCGAAGGGTGGCAGTACCCCTATCAGCAGTTCGTCGTCGACGAGCGGTCCGGGGACGTCATCGGTTTCTGGAAGCAGACCGCGGACGAGACCCGCGACAACGGTGAGCCCTACACGGTGCAGGGCATCGGGGGCAGCTGGTTCCGTTACGGCGGAAACTTCCAGTGGTCCTGGCAGCGCGACTTCTTCGACTTCGGCAACGTCTCCCATCTGTTCCTCGAGATGATCACCGACAACAAACTGTCGGACGGGATGAGCAAGCGGATCGAACGGTCCACCTCGAAGACTCCGCTGCCCGGCTGGTACCGCGTCGGACAGTCTCCGGTTCCGCTGTGGTGAGCCCGGCGCGCACGGGGGGATCGTTTGCGGCGCTCTCGCGCGCCGACCTGGCCGTGCTGGTACCCGAACTGCTGCTGTGCGGACAACTCATCGACCGCTCGGGCATGGCGCACCTCATCTCGGCCTTCGGCCGTGAGGGAATGGCAGAAGTCGCGATCGAGGAATGGCAGGCGGCGTCGCCCTGGTACACCCGGCGGATGCAGCGCGCCCTGAACTACGAGGGTGACGACGTCGTCACCATCTTCAAGGGTCTGCAACTCGACATCGGTGCACCGCCCCAGTTCATGGACTTCCGGTACCGCGTCGACGACCGCAACCACGGCGAGTTCCAGCTCGATCATTGTGGCGCACTCATGGACGTCGAACCGCTCGGTGACGCGTACGTCACGGCCATGTGCCACGACATCGAGGACCCGACGTTCGACGCGACCGCGCTCGCCACCAATCCGTACGCGCAGGTGCGGCCCATCCACCGGCCGCCGCGGGTTCCCGAGGACCGGCACCCGCACTGCGCGTGGACGGTCACCATCGATCCGTCGCACGTGCCGCCGAAGATGGAACCGCACACCGAAGCACTCGGGCGCACCGCGGCCGTGGCCACCGAGCTGAGTCCGATCGACGGCGACGGCGAAGGAAACCACGACTATTCGGGTCCGCTCCTGTCGGACCTGCGGTTCGCGGACTTCTCCAAATCCGCGCTGGTGCGCATCGCCGAAGAGGTATGCCTGCAACAGCACATGCTCACGCTGGGATTTCTCATGGGCGTGCGCAAGCGCACCGACGAGGCGTCCGCGCTCGATCTCGCCCGCAAACAGCTCACCGGGATTGCGGGCATCGCGTCGGAGCGGATCCATCGGGTACTGGGAACGCCGCAGTCGTTCGCGGGACTCGCGGCCGTCCTCGACGTTCATCCCGTGTTGTCGCCCTACCACTATGTCGAACGCACCGTCGAGCACGACTCGCACGGTCTGACCTTGCACATCCACCGGCGGGGTGGGGCGCACGTGGACGGGGCGTGGCCGACACTGGTCGACTCCGATCACCTGGGTGCTCTCGATGCGCTCGTGCGGGGAGTGGACGCACACTTTTCCGTCCGGGTGGAGTCGGAAACCGAGGACTCCCTCGTCGTCGGTGTCGTGCGTGAGGACACGCCCGCGAAGGAATGCGGCGAGGTGGCCATCACCCGCTTCAGTTCCGGCACCGATTTCGTGTTCGCCGACCGCGGGATTCCGCTACCGCTCACCGTTCTCTGACGTTCCGGCTCTGCCAGGCTTTCCGCTCTTCACGATCGAACCCCATTCGTTCAGGAGATCATGTGGACACCGCTCTGTCGCGTCGTACTTTTCTGGGGACCGCTGCTGCCGCGGCAGTGGCCTTGACGGTGGTGGCGGTCCCCCGCGCCCGGGCGGAGGTCACCGAGGAACGCCATCGCGCGGTGGTGATCGGAAGCGGTTTCGGCGGCGCGATCACCGCGATGCACCTCGGGCGTGCGGGGGTGGAGACGGTTGTGCTCGAGCGTGGGATCCGTTGGCCCACAGGCCCGAATGCGGAAACGTTCCCCCGCATGTTCGCGCCCGACCGGCGTGCGTCGTGGCTGTCACCGATGCCGGTGATGACCGGTGCGCCGCCGATTCCGTCGGAGCCGTACACGGGCCTGATGGAACGGGTGCGCGGCAACGGAATCGATATCCTGTGCGGCGCGGGCGTCGGTGGCAGTTCGCTCGCGTACCACGGGATGACGCTGCAACCGGACGGTGCACGGTTCGCGGCGTCCGTGTCGCCGAGCCTCGACTACGACCTCCTCGACCGGGAGTATTACCCGCGGGTCGCGCGGATGCTGCGCGTCGCGGAGATCCCCGACGACCTGCTCGCACACCCTCGCTACCGGTCGTCGCGGGAATTCCTCGACCGGGCCGGGCGCGAGGGATTCGACACGTTCCGGGTGCCGATGTCCATCGACTGGGATTTCGCGCGGCGCGAACTCACGGGTGAACTGAAACCGTCCTACACGACCGGTGACGTCATCTACGGCGTGAACAACGGTGGGAAGTTCTCGGTGGATGTGACCTATCTGGCCGCGGCCGAGAACACCGGCAACGTGTCGGTTGCGCCGCTGCATCGCGTCACCGACATCGAGCGGGCACCGAACGGAACGTGGATCACGCATGTCGACCGGATCCACACCGACGGAACGATTCTCGAACGTAAAAGGCTCCTGTCGGAGGCGGTATTCCTCGGTGCGGGATCGGCCGGCACGACCCGGTTGCTGATGAAGGCCCACGTGAAGAACCTCGTCCCGGACCTGCCGGACGAGGTGGGAACGGGGTGGGGCAACAACGGCGACCGCGTGTTCTCGGTGACCACACCGCTGTCGAGTCCGGGGGAGTTCCAGGGTGGGCCGGCGTGCGTCGGGATGAAGGACTATTCCGATCCCGCCGGCGCGCTGATGATCGTGACCGGACCGGTGCCGTGGCCGGCCGACATCGGCACCACATCGGTGATCGGGCTGGGGGTCGTGCGCGGGCTCGGGCGATGGCAGTACGACGCCGCCACCGACGATGCTGTGCTGCAGTGGGATCAGAAATTCGACCGTGAGCTGACCCGGGCCATCGAAACACGTATCCGCCGTATCGCCGGTCCTGCCGCACTCGTGGTCGACATCAATGCGGTGGACGTCAACACGTTCCATCCGCTCGGGGGAGCGCCGATGGGACCGGTGTGCGACGAGGCGGGCCGCGTGCTCGGGCAGCGCGGGTTGTACGTGGTGGACGGGGCGAAGATCCCGGGCTCGACCGGCGCGTGCAATCCGTCCATGACGATCGCCGCGCTCGCGGAGTACGGTGCGGACGAGATCGTCCGCCGCGATGCCGGTGTGGTGTTCTGAGCCCGGGACCGGTCGGGATCCGGTTCAGCCCTTGGCCGCGGAGATGCCCGCGCGTCGACCGAAGAAACTGCCGTCGCCGAGCGACGTTCCGCTCGCATATCCCCAGGCGCAGACCCCGGATGTGCAACGGCCCGCCGCGAACAGGCCGGGGATCGGTTCGCCGGAGACGTGGAGAACCTCGGAGTCGACGGTCGTGCGCAGGCCACCGAGAGTGAATCCGGCGGTGCAGTTGCGCAGGTCGATCGCGGCGATCGGCGAACCGATCGGAACACACCATTCGCTCTTCTTGCCGAGGACGGGATCGGTCCCGGTCTCTGCGTGCCGGTTGTAGACCTCGACGGTTGCCTGCAGTGTTCCCGCCGGCAATCCCATATCGGATTCGAGTTCTTCGACCGTCTCGGCGACCCATTTCGGCCGGAAACGGAAGAAGGGCGTGGAACTGGTTGCGGCACAGCCGTCTTCGTACGCGGCCTCGTCGATGACGAGGAACGCCTGATTGTCGTTCTTGAGCAGGGTCAACTGCCCGATGCGGCCGGGGTAGGTGTCCTCGGGCACGTACCGGTTCCCGCGGCCGTTGACGAGAATGCCGCGCGCCATCAACTGGGGATCCCCGAAGAATGCGACCTCGGTGGCATCCATGTGGGCGAGGTCGGCACCGAGCGCCTGGGCCATCCGGATCGCACGACCGTCGTGTTCCTCGATCGCAGCACCCGGACGCCCCTCCAGCTGGGGCGCATACGCCGAGATCATCTCTTTGTTGTAGGCGAAACTCCCGGTCGCGAGGACGACGCCGCGACGTGCCCGGACATAGACCTCGTTGCCGTACTGCTTGGCGGCGATGCCGACGACCCGGCCGTCCTCGTCGACGATCAGACGCTGCACCCGGACGTCGTATTCGGCTCGGACCCCGAGGCTCTCGGCGACCTGCGACAGCGGTTGCATGAGCATGAATCCGCCGCCCTTCTCGCCGGTGCGCTTGTCCGCCATCTGGGGGACGTGGCCGCGGGGAGCGGGAGTCGCGATGTCGTTGAAGGGCGCGGCGTTCTCGCCGCCGGAGTACATCAGGCCGTCGTCGCCCGGGATCTCCCAGCCGGGCTCACCCCAGAAGCTCTCTTTGAACACCACGCCGTTGTCGACGAGCCAGTCGTAGTGCTCGACGCTGCCCTCGCAGTATTCGGAGATCTTCGCTTCGTCTGCTCCCGGTCCGAGCGCTGCGAGCATGAAGGTCTTCATGTTCTCGGGGGTGTCCTCGAACCCGAGCGCTTTCTGGAGACCCGTCCCACCGCCCAGGTAGATGATGCCCCCGGACAACGATGCGGCCCCGCCCCAGCCGCCGGTGCGTTCGAGAACCAGTACCTCGGCGCCGGTGCGCGCGGCCTCGACGGCCGCGGACACTCCGGCGATGCCGTATCCGGCGATCACCACGTCGGCCTCGTGGTGCCAGGTGGTGATCCGGTCGGCGTGGAGGGGATGCAAGTCGGTGCTCAATGTGGGTCCCGTTCTGGTGCGGTGGATCAGTGGTCGAGTTTGCCGGCGAGCCGGTCGATGTAGGCGACGACTTCGTCCTCCGTGCGATCGGGGAGTCCGAAGATGACCTCGTTCACGCCTGCGTCGCTCCACCGGCTCAGTTGCTCGGTATCGGGGCGTCCGGCGAGCGCGACGACCGTCGGAGTCCCGGTGCGACCGGCGTCGGCCCACATCTTGTGGAGCCGGTGCACGTTGTCCACGGTGTCTCGCTCGGTGGGGGTGGTGATCCAGCCGTCGGCCGAGCGCACGATCCATGCGAAGTTCCGCTCGGTCGCGCCCGCGCCGATGAGCACGGGGGGCCGGGGCTGCTGTACCGGCTTGGGCCACGCCCAGCTCGGGCCGAAGGAGACGAAGGTGCCGTCGTAGGACGCTTCCTCCTGGGTCCACAGTGCCTGCATCGCCTCGAGGTACTCCCGCAGGGCGGTGCGACGCTTACCGGGGGGAACCCCGTGGTCTGCGAGTTCTTCGGCGTTCCAGCCGAAGCCGGCCCCCAGGATCACGCGTCCGCCGGAGAGGTGATCGAGCGTGGCGATCGTCTTCGCCAGGGTGATCGGGTCGTGTTCGAGCGGTAAGGCGACGGACGTGCCCAAGCTGATCGTGGAGGTGACGGCGGCTGCGAGACCGAGCGAGACCCACGGGTCGAGGGTCCGCATGTACCGGTCGTCGGGCAGCGTCTCGTCGCCGGTCCCCGGGTGCGCGGATTCCCGCCGCACCGGGATGTGGGTGTGTTCGGGAACGTAGAAGCTGTCGAACCCGCGACTCTCCGCGGCTGTCGCGGCGACATCGGGTCGGATTCCCCGGTCGCTGGTGAACAGGGTGATTCCGTGGCGCACTGCGGCCCCTCTCGTCGGATGACGAAGAAAATGTAACGCGTTCTACCTCTGGAGGGAAGGGGTTTCCGGACACCTGTCTAGATGAGTCGCCGGAAGGCTGGTCGTGAAGGCCGCATCGGTGCCTGAACTATCCTCGAACAGGGATGAACGGAAGGTGACGTGATGGCGGACGACCCGACTACGGAGGTTGCGCACACGAGACAGCGGGCTTTTTCGACACCGGGCGCAGATCTGAGGCCCGCTCAGCGAGCCCGCTACATGCGCATCATCGGGTCGGCGAAGGAGCTTGCGTCCGAGGGCGGGTACGAGGCCGTGCAGATGCGTTCGGTAGCCGACCGCTCCGGCGTGGCTCTCGGCACGGTGTACCGCTACTTCCCGTCGAAGAACCATCTGCTGGTGGTTGCGCTGGTGCTCGAGTTCGAAGCGGCCGCCCGGCGCTTTGCCGAGGCGGAGCTTCCCGGCGACACTCCGCACGACCGGATCATGGTGGTGTTCCGGGCATCGGTCGCGCAACTCGAGGAGAATCCGCGCCTGTACGACGCTCTGGTGCGAGCCACCATGTTCGCCGATGCGTCGTCGGCCCCCGAACTCGACCACCTCGGATATGTCCTCACCGATCTGTTCGCCCGCGCTGCCGGAATCGACGCCGTCACCGAAGAGGTTCTCAACGCGGTGCACATTATCGCCGACGTGTGGATGTCCACCCTCGTGAGCTGGGCTGCCGGGCGGCAGAGCACGCGCGAGGTGCTCGCGCACACCGATACCGCGGTGACATTGGTGTTCGACCGCCTCGAGCGGTTGCAGCGCGCCGGCTGACCTGCCGGCCGGCGCGACGCGCACTCCGCCGCGAACGAGACGGCGCTCATGACCTCATGGGTACGCAGCGGGGGGGGGGGGGGGGGGGGGGGGGGGGGGGGGGGGGCCCGGCCCCAGCCGCGCCGGCGGCGGC
>NZ_JAXION010000065.1:0-24403 GCF_049311045.1 Rhodococcus sp. 7Tela_A2
GGGCGCCCCCCCCAAACCCCGGGGGGCCCCCCCTGTCGTCTCGTTGTGTCCGCGGGTGTTACGCCGGGATCAGAATGCGGCTTCGTCGAGCTCCATGATGTCGAGGTCGACATTGGCGATGACGTTGCGCGACGTGGTCAGCTGCGGCAGAACGTTCTTGGCGAAGAACGACGCTGCGGCGACCTTGCCTTCGTAGAAGGCCTTGTCCTTGGCGTCCGCACCGGCGTCGAGCGCGGTGAGCGCGATCTCGGCGTGCTCGAGCAGCAGCCAGCCGATCATCAGGTCACCGAAGGACTCGAGGAATCGGACCGATCCGAGACCGACCTTGTACAGCTCGGTCGGCTGCTCCTGCGCACCCATGAGGAACTGGGTGAGCGTCGCGACCATGGCCTGCGTGTCGTCGAGGGCGGTGGCGAGCAGTGCACGCTCCGCCTTGAGACGGTCGTCGCCGCTCTCGCGCTCGAGGAACTTCTTGATCTGTCCGGCCACGTGGGCGAGAGCGACACCGCGATCGCGGGCGATCTTGCGGAAGAAGAAGTCCTGCGCCTGGATGGCGGTGGTGCCCTCGTACAGCGAGTCGATCTTCGCGTCGCGGATGTACTGCTCGATCGGGTAGTCCTGGAGGAAGCCGGAACCACCGAAGGTCTGCAGCGAGTCGGTCAGGTACTGGTAGGCCCGCTCCGAGCCACAGCCCTTGACGACCGGCAGAAGCAGGTCGTTGATGCGGTGGGCGAGGCCCGCGTCGGCGCCGGAGACCTGCTCGGCGACAACGTCGTCCTGGTGTGCGGCGGTGTAGAGGTACACGGCGCGCAGGCCCTCGGAGTACGCCTTCTGCATCGCGAGCGAGCGGCGCACGTCGGGGTGGTGCAGGATCGACACGCGCGGGGCGGTCTTGTCGGACATCTGGGTCAGGTCGGCGCCCTGGATGCGGTCCTTGGCGTACGCGAGTGCGTTCTGGTAGCCGGTCGACAGGGTGGCGATGGCCTTGGTGCCGACCATCATGCGAGCGTGCTCGATGACGTCGAACATCTGCGCGATGCCGTTGTGGACCTCACCGACGAGCCAGCCCTTGGCCGGGACGCCGTGGCCACCGAAGGTGAGCTCGCAGGTCGCGGAGGCCTTCAGGCCCATCTTGTGCTCGACGTTGGTGACGAACACGCCGTTGCGGTCGCCCATCTCGCCCTTCTCGAAGTCGAAGTGGAACTTCGGGACGAAGAAGAGCGACAGGCCCTTGGTGCCGGGGCCGGCGCCCTCGGGGCGGGCGAGGACGAGGTGGAAGATGTTCTCGAACAGGTCGTCGGAGTCGGCCGAGGTGATGAAGCGCTTGACGCCCTCGATGTGCCACGAGCCGTCGTCCTGCTTGATCGCCTTGGTGCGGCCCGCGCCCACGTCGGATCCGGCGTCGGGCTCGGTGAGCACCATGGTGGCGCCCCAGCCGCGTTCGACACAGGTGGCGGCCCACTGCTTCTGCTCGTCGGTGCCGTTCTCGAACAGCACGCCGGCGAAGGCGGGACCTGCTGCGTACATGAATGCGGCGGGCTGCGCGCCGAGCATCATCTCGTTGACCGCCCACAGGAGCGCGCGCGGCGACTCGGTGCCGCCGAGCTCCTCAGGGATGCCCATGGACCAGTAGCCGGCATCCCACCACGCCCGGAACGCCTTCTTGAAGCCCTCGGGGATGGACACCGAGTGGGTCTCCGGGTCGAAGACCGGGGGAGTGCGGTCGGTTTCCGCGAAGGCCTCGGCAGCGGGACCCTCGGCGAGCGCCTTGACCTCGGAAAGGATGCCGCGCGAGGTCTCCTCGTCGAGGTCGCCGAACGCACCTGTTTCGAGGACCTTCTGAATCTGCAGGAACTCGAAGAGATTGAACTCGAGGTCGCGGAGGTTGCTCTTGTAATGGCCCATGTCTGATGTCTCCCGGGGGTGTGGTGCGGTCCAGTTGGATCAAGTACCGCCCAAGCTTATTACTCGTCGGTAACATCTCTATGTTACTCGTCGGGCAACTAACTTCCAAGACTGACTTTGCGTGCCACCACCAAGGCATCGACGGCAGTTCCCGCTTCCGTTTCGCGGTGCCTGCGTTCGGCAACCTCGATATCGAGCCGGCCGTCGATGTCGTTCACGACATCTGTTGGTGTGTAGAGGATCTCGGCATCCTTGGGGCCTCCGACTCCGTGCTGGAGATTTGTCGAGTCGTGGCCGAGAAATATGAGGATTCCGTCAGGTTTCAGCGAACTGATGGCTTTGTCGACGAGTGCTTTCCGTTGCGACGGAGGGAAATGCAGGAATACCGAGAGGATCAAGTCATACGTGCCGTCGAAGGTGTCGGAAATCACATCGGAGAGCTGATATTGCAACCGGTCGCGCGATCTCTTGGGCGCCTGCGCAGCGATTCGGCGGGCCTTGTCCAGCGCCACGGCCGAGAAGTCGGTGCCGACCACCTCCCAGCCGCGCGTCGCGAGCCATAACGAGTGGCGGCCCTCCCCGCAGCCGAGATCGAGCGCGCGCCCGTGCGGCAGCGACGTCGCGAACTCCACCACCACCGGGTTGGGCGGAGCGCCCCACACCAGTTCCGAGGATTCGTACCGGTCGTCCCAGTCCTGTGCGTCCATACCGGCACGGTAGCGACCGGGCGCGATACCGGCTCCGACGAGGTGCGATACCACTGGGCACGGCCTGCCCGGACCCCGTGCTGTGACATTTTCGTAACCCGCGCTACCGTGTCTCGATGCGGCGCACTGATGAGCAGTGCCCGAGGAGGAGGAGTTCGCCTGATGGGTGCACAGATCGCCGTCCCCGCCACGCTGAGGAACAGCGCGCTTCTCGGGTTGGGTGTGCACAGGCCCGAGCGGGTCGTCACCAACGCGGAGATCTGTGAACAGATCGATTCCAGCGACGAGTGGATCCAGTCGCGATCCGGAATCAAGGAACGCCGTTTCGCGAAGGCGCACCCCGAAGAGACGATCGTGGACATGTCGGTCGATGCCGCCTCGAAGGCGCTCGACGCAGCCGGACTGAGCGGCCCGCAGATCGACACCGTCATCATCGCGACCTCCACCTACGGCTTCCAGACGCCGCAGGCCGCCGCGCTCGTCGCGGACCGCCTCGGTACCGGCGGCGCCGCCGCCCTCGACATCCAGGCCGGTTGCGCAGGCTTCTGTTACGCGTTGGGTGTCGCATCCGACCTGGTGCGCGCCGGGACCGCGGAGAAGGTGCTCGTCGTCGGCGTCGAGCGAATGAGCGACGCCACCGAACCCACCGACCGCTCCGTGCGATTCATCTTCGGTGACGGTGCGGGCGCGGTCGTCGTCGGTGCCTCCGACGAGGTCGGTGTCGGCCCCACGGTGTGGGGATCGGACGGCTCGCAGGGCAACGCCATCCGCCAGGAGCCCGACTGGGTCGACTTCGCCCAGAACCCGCAGCAGAAGCGTCCCTGGATCATCATGGAAGGCACCGCGGTGTTCCGCTGGGCAGCCTTCGAGATGAGCAAGTACGCCCGCCAGATCGCCGACAAGTCCGGGGTCGCTCTCGCCGACCTCGACGCATTCGTGCCGCACCAGGCGAACCTGCGGATCAACGACGTCATCGTCAAGCAGCTCGAGCTTCCCGAGTCCGTGCAGGTGGCCGACGACATCATCGAGACCGGCAACACCTCTGCCGCGTCGATCCCGCTGGCGATGGAGAAGATGCTGCGCACCGGTCAGGTCGAGGCGGGCAGCACTGCCCTTCTCCTCGCGTTCGGTGCCGGCCTGTCCTACGCCGGCCAGATCGTGAAGATGCCTCCGCTGGCGCAGTAGTACATGGCCCGTACAGGACAGCCGTCGATTCCTCGATGGCTGTGGATTCTGTGCTTCATCGCGGTCTCGATCGCGGTCGTCGTCCTCGAACCCGTCGTCACCGACGAGTCGGGGGCAGCGGAGCCGCCGGTGGGGATTGCCACGGGAGGCGACCCCACGGCGGTCCTCGCGGCGCTCTCGGCGCTGCCGGTACGCGCCGCCGATCCTCAGGACGGCTACAGCCGTGAGCTCTTCGGGCCCGCCTGGACCGACAACGTCACGGTCGGGTTCGGCCGCAACGGCTGCGACACCCGCAACGACATTCTCAAGCGCGACCTCGTCGACATCTCGCTCGAGCCCGCCACGAAGGACTGCACGGTCCGGACCGGCACCCTGCGGGATACGTACACGAACCTGGAGATCTTCTTCCGACGCGGCACCGACACGTCCTCCGCGGTGCAGATCGACCACATCGTGGCGTTGTCCGACGCGTGGAAGAAGGGTGCCCGCTACCTCGACGACCAGGCGCGTCGCAACCTGGCCAACGATCCGCGCAATCTGCAGGCGGTCGACGGCCGTACCAACCAGTCGAAAGGCGACTCCGACGCCTCCGCCTGGCTGCCACCGAATGCGGGCTACCACTGCGATTACGTGGCGCGCCAGGTCGAGGTGAAGGTCGAGTACCGGCTGTGGGTCACCCCGGAAGAGCGCGACGCCATGGCCCGCGTTCTGTCGTCGTGCTGAGAAACCGTCAGGGCCTGGGGATTCGGCAGCAGGCGACGCTCCCTCCGGTCCTGCGGGTTACCGGCAGCCGTGGACCAGGAGTCCGGTCAACGGTTCGAGATCGGCGATGACGCTCACTCGGTGGATCGCGTCGGCGCGGAAATCGAACAGGTAGAGGGCGTGCACAACGCCCTCCGAGACGTACGCAGCCCCGGGGACTCCACCGATGTGGATGGGCGTGGCGAGTTCGGCTCGCCCGGCGAACACTCTGGCTACGGCGTCTGCCCCCGAGATGTTGCGACCGAGGAGTGGCGCGCCGTGATCGGCGCCTTCTGCTGCCAGGCCTACGGCCGTGTCGTCGCTGCGTAGTTCGATGTCGGAGTCGAGGAGCTGCAGGAGTGCCCCGAACTCCCCGTTACGCGCCGCATCGAGAAAAGCGGCAATCGCCGATTCTCGTTTCTCCCGAACACTGTCCACGTCGACCGAGCGGACACGCGCTCGCGCCCGGGACGCGAGCTGGCGGGCAGCTGCAGGGGTGCGTTCGACGATAGGTGCGATGTCGTCGTACGACAGCGCGAAGACGTCGTGCAGAACCAGGGCCAGCCGCTCGAGAGGTCCGAGTGTGTCCAGCACGACGTGCATAGCCAAGGCGAGGTCTTCGGACAACAGCACGGTGTTTCCCGGCTCGCGCTCAGCGGGGGCGCCGGTCCCCGATCCGGCTTCGCCCGAGAGCTCGTGACCCAGTTCTTCCCGCCACGTGGCGCGCCGTCGAATCATGTCGATGCACACCCGGGAGACGACCGTCGTGAGCCATGCCTCGAGGTTCCGGATACTCCCGATATCGGCTTGCTGGAGGCGTAACCACGCCTCTTGGACGGCATCATCCGCGTTCCACGGAGAGCCGAGCATCCGCTGGGCGATGGCATGCAGCTTGGGTCGTTGCACGACGAATTGCGCTGCCAACCCGTCCAGACTCGGTGCCGACCGATCCCGTTCCATGGGGGCTCCTCAGGGGCTGCTCGTCACGTTTCGGTAGTCGCGCTCGACTCGATAGTGAGGCGGACACCCCGATCCTGCCTCGCATCTACGACATCGAGCGAGGAGTCACTATGAGTATCCTGCGGGCTGCGACCGTCGGAAAGTTGAGGGCAAGTGTTCGGGGCCGGGTTCACCTTCCGGCCGATTCAGGCTTCGAACCTGCGCGACGTCCCTGGAATCTCGCCGTCGAGCAGGACGTCTGTGCGGTGGTGGAGGCGGCCGATGCCGACGACATCGTCGCACTCGTGAGATTTGCGAAGTCGCAGGGCTTGTCCATCGCGGTGCAACCCAGCGGTCACGGCGCGACCGGTCGGGCTCGCGGTTCCGTCCTGTTGCGCACGACTCGACTGGAATCCATCGATATCGATCCGGAGCGGAGGACGGCGAGGGTCGGAGCAGGTGTACGTGCCGGTGATCTTCAGCGTGCCGCCGCTGCGCACGGACTCACGGCATTACCAGGGAGTTCTCCCGTCGTCACAGTGACCGGGGCGGCACTCGGAGGTGGTCTGAGCTGGCTCGGACGCTCGTTCGGATGGATGGCCGACAGTGTGCTCGCCTTCGAGGTCGTCGGAGCAGACGGTAAGACACAGCACGTCACGCCCGAAACCGACCCGGAACTGTTCTGGGCGTTGCGCGGAGGCGGAGGCGATCTTGTCATCGTCACCGCGATGGAACTGCAATTGCATCCTGCGCCCCGGATTTTCGGTGGACGGCAACTGTGGTCGGCCGCTTCGGCACGACATGTGGCCGAGGTCTACCGATCGATGACGGAGACTGCACCGGACGCACTCACCCTCTGGTTCGAGGTGCTGAACTTTCCCGGAACCGATCCGATGGTCGCCATCGACGTGACGTTCCTGGGGAGTGATGCCGACGCCCGCCGGCTCATGGCCGAGGTCGACCGCTTACCCGCGCCGATTGTGGACACCCGTTCGCCGATGAGCGCCGCGGACCTGGGAACGATCACGGCGGAGCCTACCGCCCCGAGTCCCGGGCGGGCACGCGGTGAACTCCTCACCGCGCTCGACGACGACGTGTTCGCTTCCTTGCTCGACGAACCGATCTCTCCTCTTCTGACCGTGCAACTCCGACACCTCGGAGGAGCACTGGCACGCCCCAGCGACTCCCCGCACGGGGCACTCACGGAGCCGTACGCCGCATACATGTTCGGTGTGCCGTCGACCGATGCGATCGGAGATGCCATCGCGTCGAAGCAAGCGACACTGGCGCACTCCCTGCCTGCCAGCGGTCGCAAGCCGATCACATTCCTGAATCTGTCCGAGAAGCTCTCCGCCGCATTGTGTTCCAAGTCCCTTCAGCGGCTTCGTCGACTCAAGGCGGAACGGGATCCCGCGAATGTCATTCGCGGAAACTTCGGGACGTCGGATGGTTGATCGCGAGGCGCGCAGGAAGTGGTTCGACCCTTCCGTCGGCAGTTACCTGGCGCGGAGGTTGATCGGTCCTCCGTCGTCGGGAAACGGCAGCGACGTGAAGTTCATCGGTGCGACGTAGTCGGCGGGTACGTCCCACTCGTACCGGAGCA
Organism: Rhodococcus sp. 7Tela_A2; assembly: GCF_049311045.1. NCBI lineage: Bacteria > Bacillati > Actinomycetota > Actinomycetes > Mycobacteriales > Nocardiaceae > Rhodococcus > Rhodococcus sp. 7Tela_A2. The sequence continues at coordinate 7,081 of NZ_JAXION010000065.1, forward strand.
GCAGGTGGTGCAGCACCGACTTGATCTCGGCGCCCGAGAAGTGCTGCCCGAGACAGCGGTGCACGCCACCGCCGAAAGGCGTCCACGCGTGGGGATGGACGCGGTCCTCCCGCCGTTCGGGAGCGAACCGCTCGGGGTCGAAACGTTCGGGATCCGGCCACAATTCGGCCATGTGGTGGCTGTAGTGCACGCCCACGTTCACGAGCGTGCCCTTGGGGATGAAATGCCCCAGGATCTCGGTGTCGGCCCCTGCCCGGCGCACGACGCCGGGTACCGGCGTGACCAGGCGCTGGCACTCCTTGATCACCAGATCGAGTGCGGTGAGGTCGTCGAGTTGCGCGAAGACGGGCGTCGCGGTGCCGAGCGCTTCGGATTCCTCGCGGCACCGCTGCTGCCACTCGGGGTACTGGCCGAGATATTGCATCGCCGTCGAGAGCGTGATGGTGGAGGTGTCGTGTGCCGCCATCATCAGAAAGATCATGTGGTTGACGACGTCGTCGTCCGAGAACCGTTCCCCGTCCTCGGACTCCACGTGGCAGAAGACCGAGAAGATGTCGTTGCCCTCGGCTGCGCGCCGTGCGGGCAGGTAGCGGCGGAAGAACGCCTCGAGCCGCTTGCGTCCCTGGATGCCCTTGCGCCACCTGCTGCCGGGCAACGGATAGCGGACGATCGCGGTCGCCGCCTGTACGCACCCGATGAAGGCGCGGTTGACCTCCTGCATCTCCTGGTCCGACGATCCCTCGGCGCCGCCCATGAAGATCTCGGTGGCCAGACTCAGGGTGAGTTCCTTGAGCGCGGGGTAGGCCCGGAAGCCGTCACCGGGGACCCAGGTCTCGAGCGTGCGTTCGATCGACGGATGCATCGCGTCGGTGTAGAGCGCGAGGCGGTCGCGCGTGAAGGCTTTCGCCATGATCCGGCGATGCGCGGTGTGTTCGTCGCCGTCCATGAGCATCAGTCCGCGGTCGAAGAACGGGCCGATCAACGCGCGCCATCCCGGGCCGCTCTGCAGGGCGCGGTCGCGGTTCTGCAATGCCGCTCCCACGGCGTCGGGCCCGATGAGCACGACCCACGGGCGCCCGGCGAACCGGAACCACGACACGGGGCCGTGCCGGTGGAACCGCTTGTCGTAGGCCTTGATCGGGTCCCGCATGTAGTCCAGCGCGTAGCCGATGTACGGGAGTCCGCTGTCGCCGGGGACGGGCTCGAGACCGGGCGGCGGGGGAGCGAGCATCTTCGTCACGGGGTACATCTCCCGTCGGGTCGGGATCTGACTCTGGCTGTGGTCAGATTACTGTAACCCGCATCACACCGAGTGTGGCGTTCGATCGATATCCGCGTGCGACCGCAGTACTCCGGGCACGCTCAGCCGGCCTGGTCGGAGGGGCGGAGAAGGATCTCGTTGATGGTCAGATGACGGGGACGGGTGAGCGCGAAGACGATCACGTCCGCGATGTCGGGTGGCTCCACCGTGGAGGCGTCGTAACCCTGTTGCACGACCTGCCGGGTCGCGTTGTCGGTGATGTGCGTCGGCAACTCGGTGTCGACGATTCCGGGCTCGATGAGCATCACGCGCACGTCGGGGTGCAGTTCCTGGCGCAGTGACTCGGACCAGCCGTTGATTCCCCACTTCGTGGCGGCATAGACACCGTTGGTGGGCCGGGCGGTACGTCCGGCAACCGAGGAGATGTTGACGAGGTCCCCGCCACCGTCCCGAAGCTGCTCGAGGAAGACCTCGGTGGTCGTGATGGCCCCGAGCAGGTTGACCTCGATCATCCTGCGGTAGTCGTCGTGAAACTTCGGCGAGAACGGTCCGAGCAGCATGACGCCCGCGTTGTTGATCAGGACGTCCGCTCCGCCGAACTCGTCCTGCACCCGCTGAGCAGCGGCGACGAGGGAATCGCGGTCGGTCACGTCGGCCCGGATCGCGAGCGCACCGCTGCCCAGGTCGGCCGCGAGAGCTTCGATCCGGGCGAGGCGACGTGCGAGCAGCGCGACGCGGAAGCCCGCGCCCGCGAGGGCACGTGCGGTCGCGGCACCGATGCCGGACGACGCGCCGGTTACCACCGCCACGCGGCCCGAGTTCGAGGATTCGGTCATGAATCGGTCCCTTCGTGGGTGACGCTTCCATCAGACCACCGTCCGGGCGCCGGGGTCTGCGAAATCGCCCGGCCGACGCACGTCGCGGAGATGTACGTGACCGCCGACACATGCCATGCTGACGCGCATGGACGTCGAACGACCGAAGCTCGAAGGTACGGTCGCGGTCGGAAACGGTCGCCGTCTCGGTTTCGCCGAATTCGGCTCCGCGCAGGGACGCGCGGTGTTCTGGCTGCACGGCACCCCGGGAGCGCGCCGCCAGATCCCCGTCGAAGCCCGCGCCTTCGCCGAACGGGAGAACATCCGGCTGATCGGGATCGACCGTCCGGGGATCGGGTCGTCGACCCCGCACCTGTACGAGAACGTCCTGGCCTTCACCGACGACCTGGAGATCATCGCCGAAACCCTGGGCGTCGATCGGATGGCGGTCGTCGGCCTCTCCGGCGGCGGTCCCTTCACGCTGGCGTCCGCGTACGCGCTGCAGGATCGGGTGGTGGCGGCCGCAGTGCTCGGCGGTGTCGCCCCGGTGGTCGGTCCGGAGGCGATCAGCAGTGCGCTGATGCGACTGGGAACGTTCGTCGCGCCGGTCCTTCAGGTGGCGGGCGCCCCCATCGGTACCGCACTGAGCGCCGGTATCCGGCTGGTCCGGCCCTTGGGGTCGCCGATCATCGACCTCTACGGACGACTCTCGCCGGAGGCCGACCGCCGTCTGCTCGCGAGGCCGGAGTTCAAGGCGATGTTCCTCGACGACCTGCTCAACGGCAGCCGGCACCGCATCTCCGCGCCGTTCGCCGACATCGTGGTGTTCACCCGCGACTGGGGCTTTCGCGTGTCGGACGTGAAGGTGCCGGTCCGCTGGTGGCACGGCGACAGCGACCACATCATTCCGTTCGAACACGGCCTGCACATGGTGGATCTGCTGCCCGACGCGGAGTTCCATCATCTGCCGGGTGAGAGTCATCTCGCCGGTCTCGGTGCCGCCCAGGAGATTCTCACGACGCTGATGAAACTGTGGGACGACGCGGACGCCGACCGGTAGAGGTGCCGGACGGCGCCTACCGCGACCGCTCGAGGACGTCGAGCAGCGCGCGCAGTTCCGAGGCGTCGACCTGCCCGGGTGCCGATGCCGTGCCCACCATCCCGAAGGTCGCGGCGGAACCGAACACCTGACCGGCGATCCGGGAGACCACCCCCAGGCCACCCATCGACATGGTGATCAGCGGGCGATCCGCGTACTCCTCGTGCATGATGCGTGTCGCATCGAGCAGGGTGAGCACGTCGGCAGCGGACCGGGGCATCACCGCGATCTTGCAGATGTCCGCTCCGAGTGCCTGCATCGCGCGCAACCGCGAGACGATCTCGTCTTTCGAGGGCGTGGCATCGAAATCGTGGTTGGACGCGACCACCGCGACGTTCCGGGCGTGGGCGGACGCGACGATCCGCTTCACCGCGCGGCCGTCGCGCCGGTACTCCACGTCGATCAGGTCCACGGCACCGCTCTCGGCGAGCGCGATCGCCAGCTCGGCGTACGCGTCGTCGCCGGAGGTGGCCTGTCCGCCCTCGTGCGCGGTCCGGCAGGTCGCGAGCAGCGGCGTGGCACCGAGGGCGCCGGCGAGCGCGTGCGCCTGGGCGACCACCGACGCGGTGTCCTCGAGGGTGCCGAAGAAGTCGACCCGCCACTCCACGACATCGGCGACCTGCCCGGACAGTGCCTCGACCTGCGCGTGCAGCTCGTCCGGGGTCCGGCCGGTGATGGGCACGATGATCTTGGGTGTGCCCTCGCCGATCGTCACGTCCTTGACGCGGACCGGTGTGATGCTCCGACCCATGTGTCGCCTCCCGTTGCCTGCCCGCCGCGGCATGTCGCCTCTGGGCGTCCATTCGATCACGTGAGGTTCCGCGCGCTGCGCCGGACCTCTCGGTCCCTGGCGTGCGGAACCGGCCGCTACGAGCCCGGTGACGCCGGTGGTTCCGTCCGGTCGCCGGGGGCGGACACCGCCACGGTGTCGTGTTCGGCGGACGCCGTGCGCGCTGCTTCCGCGTCCTTCGCGCTGATCGCTTCGCCACGCGCCACCATGCCGGCTTCGTCGGAGAGCGGGATCTCCTTCAGGAAGCAGGCCAGGACGATGGCGACGATCAGGAACGGGATGAGGTACCAGAAGACGGGGGCGAGCGAGTCCGCGTAGGCGTCGACGACGCCCTGCCGCACCTCGTCGGGCAGTGCCTTCATGATCGCGGGGTCGAGGGTGGCGGTGGCCTGTCCGGCCTGCTCCGGATCGGCCCCCGCGGTGGTGAACACGTCGGTGAGCTTCACGGAGAGCTGGTTGGTGAAGATCGTGCCGAAGATCGCGACACCCAGCGCGGCGCCCACCTCGCGGAAGTAGTTGTTCGAGCTCGTGGCGGTACCGATCTCGTCGACCGGCACGGCGTTCTGGACGACGAGGATGACCACCTGCATGATCAGGCCGAGCCCGAGTCCGAAGACGAAGAGCATCGAGCAGATCACCCACAGTGGTGTGCTGCCTTGCAGGGTGGTCAGCCACAGCATCGCCAGCGCGGTGATCGAGGCCCCGGCGATCGGGTACATCTTGTAGCGCTGCGTCTTGGTGATCGCGAGGCCCGAGCCGATCGAGGTGATCAGGAGGCCGACCATCATGGGCAGCAGCAGCAGGCCCGATACCGCCGCGGAGGTGCCGGACGACATCTGCAGGAACGTGGGCATGAACGCGAGCGCTGCGAACATACCGAGACCGAGCACGAAACCGATCGCGGTCGCGTTGACGAAGATCGAATTGCGGAACAGCGACAGCGGGATGATGGGGTCTTGTGCCCGGGATTCGACGAGCACGAACAGGCATGCCATGGCCAGCAGGCCGATGCCGAATGCCCAGGTGAGCGGGTCGCTCCAGCCGCGGTCCGCGTCGCCGCCGAAATCGGTGAAGAAGATCAGGCAGGTCGTCGCGAGCGACAGCGTGATCACACCGAGAATGTCGATGCGCTTGGTGGGCTTCTTCGTCGGCAGCGTGAGCATGAACCACGAGATCAGCAGCGCGACGATGCCGACGGGAATGTTGATGTAGAAGCACCATTCCCACGTCAGGTGATCGACGAAGAACCCGCCGAGCAGCGGGCCACCGACGGCGGAGAGACCGAAGATCGCGCCGAGCGGACCCATGTACTTGCCACGTTCGCTGGCGGGAACGATGTCGGCGATGATGGCCTGCGACAAGATCATCAGGCCGCCGCCTCCGGCGCCCTGCAGAGCGCGGAAGACCACGAACGTCCAGAAGTCGTCGGTGAACGCGCAGCCCGCCGACGCGAGGGTGAAAATCGCGATGGCGATCATGAACAGGTACCGGCGGCCGAAGACGTCGCCGAACTTGCCGTAGACGGGCATCACGATCGTGGTGGCGAGCAGGTATGCGGTGGTGATCCACGCCTGGTGCTCGACGCCGCCGAGCTGGCCCACGATGGTGGGCATCGCGGTCGAGACGATCGTCTGGTCGAGGCTCGCCAGCAGCATGCCGGCGATCAGGGCCGAGAAGATGATCCAGATTCGGCGTTGGGAGAGAACCAGTGGTTCTGCGGTAGAGGTCACCGTATTCCTGTCGGGTCGTGGAGGTCGAGAGGGTGTTCGAGCAACCGCTGGGCACATCCGATGTCGCGTTCGAGCAGGTCGCGGAACGGTGGGCTGTCGGGCGTGCGGAAGAACTCGTCGACGGCGTCGTGAATGAGACCGGCGACGAATCGCACGGTGACGCGGACGAAGGGGTCGTCGGCGGAGAGCCCTTCGCGTGCGGCGATCAGTTCGGCGAAGTCCTGCTGGTGCGACTCGCCCAGCGACATCATGCGGGCGAGCAACTGAGGTTCGCTGCGCACGATCTCACAGCGGAGTCGATGTTGTTCCCGAGTGAAATCGTTGCGTTCGAACAGTGCAACGGCGAGCCGTGCGATATCGCGCAGCAGGGCCGGCGAGGAGCCGGGCCCTGTGCGGTCGCCCCCCGCCACGAACTCGTCGCGGTCTTCCGGGGTGAGTGCTGCGGGCGGGTTGCCGAGCACCGCGTCCTCTTTCGAGGCGAAGTAGTTGAAGAAGGTTCGTCGCGACACTCCGACGTGTTCGCACAGTTCCTCGACGGTGAAGCCGGCGAGACCCCGACGGGCGGTGAGTGTGCGTGCGTGCTCGACGAGCGCGGCGCGTGTGCGCTGCATGCGACGGGTCCGGGCACCCTCGTCGATAGAAATTGCACTCTCGGACACGGAGTGCATTTCTACCACCTGCGCCCCGCAGTCGCACCCTCGCGTCAGTCGAGCCAGGACCTGACCGGCGGCTTGACCCACATGATCTTCTCGTCGGGGTGGGTGCGCGTGGCCGAAGGATGATCCGGGTGCTCGTGCGCCCATGCGGTCTTCTCGTCGAGCAACTGCGCCACGAGCGCCCACGTTTCCATCGTGCGCGGCGGGTGGGCGTCTGCGGCTCGTGCCAGCCGCCTGCGCGTGTCGTCGGACATGGCCAGCAACTCCGCGCCGGTGACACCGCGGTTCCAGGTGTAGCGGGCGAGGCCCACCGCCTTCTCCCGGCGATTCTTTTCAGCGCGGTCGGTGTGGGCGAAGTCGGCGCTCGTCATCCACCCTCCTGCTTCTCCGTGTTCGGTGGCCGTGCGGCCACGATGGTCCCGTCCAGTCTGCATATTCTCGCGCACCGGCGACACCTCACCGCACCCTTGACAGACCTCACGCACGCGGCCCACGCTCGACGGACGACACACCGAGGGGGTGGCCCCGTGTCCGCACAGGCCGCGTTGCCGGAGGGAACCCCGGACTCTGTCGTGGCACAGGCCCAGCGCGCTCCCCGCCCGCCGGTCTTCGATCCGACCGCCGGTATCGCCGTCGACCGCCCGACCCCGCGCGGGGTTCCGCCCCATCGGCTCGTCGCCGTCGGCGACTCGCTTCTCCAGGGATTCCAGAGCGGTGCGATCTACCGGACGGAGGTGTCGGTACCCGCGATCGTCGCCTACGAACTGGGCATCCTTGCGGCCTTCCGGTATCCCCGCTTCGGGGGACCCGGGGGGCTTCCGCTCAATGTCGAATTGTTGTTGCGCCGGCTCGAGGATCGATACGGGGGCCGTCTCGACGTGTGGGAACTTCCGACGGCCTTGTTCGCTGTGCGCGGGTTCATGGACGAGGTCGAGGACTACTGGGAGCGCGGCCCGGGTGCCGAGGCGCCGATCGTGGCCGGCTACAACCACAATCTCTCGTGCTACGGCTGGGATCTGCGGGACGCGCTGGAGAAGACCGCGGCACACTGCGAACGTGCGCTCGCGAGCCCGCGGGACAACCTCGTCGACCAGATCGTCGAGAACAATGCCGAGCGCGCCGCTCTCAGGGTCTATCCGCGGTCGGACGAGCAGCGTCGTCACGAGACCGTGTTCGACGCCGCGCGGGCGCTCGGTGCCGAGCACGACGACGGCACCGATGCCGGTATCGAGACGCTGGTGGTCTTCCTGGGCGCCAACAACGCTTTGCGCGCCGCCACCGAACTGCGGGTCGTGTGGAGCGGTGAGGACTTCCGGCAACTCGAGCGCACCCGCGACGCCACGATCTGGACACCGGAGCACTTCGACGCCGAATTCGCCGAGGTCGTGGCGCGACTCCGGACGGTCGAGGCTCGTCACATCATCCTGTGCACCGTCCCGCACGTCACCATCGCGCCGATAGCCCGGGGGATCGGCACGAAGTCAGGGTCACCGTACTTTCCGTACTACACCCGGCCCTGGATCGACGAAGGCCGCTTCGACCCTGCTCGCGACGAGCACCTCACGGGTGCGCAGGCGTACGCGGTCGACACCGCGATCGACCTCTACAACATCACCATCACAGAGGCAGTCGCCGATGCTCGCCGGGACGGTCTCGACTGGTACCTGCTCGAGTCTGCGGGAATCCTCGACCGTCTGGCCGCGCGCCGCTACGTCGATGATCTCGCGGCGCGTCCGGAGTGGTGGACTCCGTATCCGCTGCCGCCGCTGCTCGCCGCTCTCATGCCCGTCCCGGACACCCGGTTCCTGTCCGCGGACGGGAACGGCGGACGCGCCACGGGCGGCTTGTTCTCCTTGGACGGCGTGCATCCGACGACTGTCGGCTACGGCATCCTCGCGCAGGAGATCGTCGACATCATGGTGCGAGCCGGCGTGGAGTTCCGGCATCCCCGCGGTGCGGTGCGCGAGGGTCGCGTCGAAGTGGATTTCGCCCGGTTGCTCCGCAACGACACCCTGGTGCAGGCGCCTCCGCAGAATGTCGACTCGTCGCTGTCGGTGCTCGGTTGGGCGGACCAGGTTCTCGATCTGTTCCGGATTCGGTGGAACCTGGGGATCTGACCGGTCAGGTCAGGTTCACTACATGTTCCTGTGCCGCGAAGGCGGCCTGTAACTTTTTGCGGGACAGCCCTTTCGGTCCGCACGCGCATCCGGACGGAATGCCGTCGTCCTCGAACTGCGTCGCCTCGAGCGTGTCGACGAACTCGGAATGGAGCTTGTCGCCGTGGTGACCGGTCGCTTCACGGTCGCGGTTGCCACGCCCGCCCGGTCCGCTCTTGGACACGACCACCGGGCCCGCGGAAGTCTCGTACACGGCCGCGATGGTGTGGCCGGCGGGACACCGAACCTTCAATGCCGCCTTTTCCGTGCGATTGGGACCTAATTCCTTCACAGCCGCCAACGCCAATTTCCGGCGTTCGGTGGGGGGTGTCGTGGCGATATCCATGCTCCTATTGCACCTCAGATCCATTCGTTCCACAGGGCTTCCGGTCAATCGGACGGGGCGAACTCAGATGATCTCGTCGGTGAGGTGGTGGAGGGTGCCGAACCGGTGTGCCGTAATCGATACCGATTGTTCGAGAAGGAAGGGCAGCATCTCCACCCGACCGGACTCGGTCACAGGGTGATCCCAGACCGGCACGTCGCAACGGCCACCGAGGCGCTCTGCGACAGTGCGGGGCTCTCCACCGATCATCCGGACGCGCACCGAGTCGCCGGAGCAGATCCGATCCAGCCACTCCGCGTCGGTTTCGGTGACACTCTTTTCGATCATCTGCCCGGTTGCCGACAGGACGGCGCGTGGAATCTCAAGAGCGGAAGACACTTCCACTTGCGCACCGGTGCGTGCCGCCGCGCCGAGTACCCTCACGAAATCTACCGGGTTTCCGTCCTCGCCGAGTCGGACGCACACCCGCGCCGGAAGATAACGGAAGAGGTTCCGCTCCACGACGAGGCGGCTGACATCCTTCGGGACGCCGAACTCCGAACGCCATACGCGGGCGTCATCGGCGAACGCCCGGCGCAGCATCCCCGAATCGGTGCCGGTCCATTCTCGGGACGCAGTCAGGAGACGGCCGACGACCGCCTCGGTGGCTCCGTCGGCAGCAACGGCGTCGACGGCCTTGTGTGGCAGCGACTCCCATGAACCGAACCCGAAGAGGTACTGGGGACCGCCCGCCTTGAATCCCGCGCCGACCGACGACTTCTTCCAGCCGCCGAACGGTTGCCTGCGCACCACAGCACCCGTGATCCCGCGATTGACGTACACGTTCCCGGCCTCGACGCGGCCCAGCCAGCGGGCGATCTCTGCGGTGTCGAGCGAATGCAGACCGGCGGTGAGCCCGTAGTCGACTTCGTTCTGGATGTCGATCGCCTCGTCGAGGTCCGCCGCGGTCATGATTCCCAGCACAGGACCGAAGAACTCGACCAGATGCGTGCGCGACCCGCGTTGCACGCCCTCGCGCACGCCCGGAGTCCACAACCTGCCCTCGTCGTCGAGCCGACGCGGTGCCGTCAACCACGATTCGCCCGGTTCCAGAGTGGTGAGGGCGTCGAGCAGTTTCCCGTGCGCAGGTTCGACGAGCGGTCCCATCCGGGTGCGAGGGTCGTGCGCCGGCCCGACAGTGAGCGACGTGACGGCGTCGACGAGCTGGTCCCGGAACCGCCGTGACGATGCCACCGATCCGACGAGGACGACGAGCGACGCAGCCGAGCACTTCTGCCCCGCATGGCCGAACGCCGATTGCACGATGTCGCGCACCGCGGCGTCGGGATCGGCGCTCGGTGTCATCACGATCGCGTTCTTGCCGCTGGTCTCGGCCATGAGCCGAAGTCCCGGGCGGAACGATCGAAATCGCTCTGCGGTCTCGTAGGCACCGGTGAGCACGACCCGGTCGACGCGAGGATCCGAGATCAGTTGCGTGCCCAGCGAGCGTTCTCCCAGGTGTACGAGGTGGAGCACGTCGCGCGGCACCCCGGCTTCCCACATTGCCTCGGCGAGTACGGAACCGCAGCGTGCGGTCAGGGCGGCGGGCTTGAGCACGACCGCCGACCCCGATGCCAGCGCCGCCAGCGTCGACCCTGCCGGGATCGCCACCGGAAAATTCCACGGCGGCGTGACCACGGTGAGCGCCGAGGGCACGAAGCGGGCTCCGTCCACGGCTGCGAGATCGCGTGCCCGGTCGGTGTAGTAGCGGGCGAAGTCGATCGCCTCGGAGACCTCCGGGTCGGATTCGTCGAGAGTCTTGCCGCCCTCGGCCGCCATGATCTCCAACAGGTCGGCGCGACGCGCCTCGAGTCTCCGCGCGACCCGTTCGAGCACCGTAGCCCGGTCTGCGGCACTGCGCGCCCCCCAGCCCCGCCCTGCGTCCGACGCTGCCGCCACGATGGCGTCGAGCCGATCGGACGACGTCACCGTGTGCGCGCGAACGAGGTCCGAGCCGAGGCGGGAGGAGGGAACCCGTTCGAGGATCGCCCGCCCCCAGGCCAGATTCCGGGGCAGCGACGGGTCGGTGTCCGCGGTGTTGAAGAAGCCCTCGCCGTCCGCGGCGTCCGGAACCTCGTGGCGGTCCTGTCGCCGATTCGGCTCAGGGACTCGTTCGTCGAGCGCAGCGACCGAATCCCGGAATCGCTGCGCTTCCCGCTCGAACAGCGACGGATCCTCGCGCAGATCGAACACGGCCGACATGTAGTTGTCCTGGCCCGCGCCTTCTTCGAGCCTGCGCACCAGGTACGCCAGCGCGACGTCGAACTCCTCGGGGTGCACGACGGGGGTGTAGAGCACCAGACCACCTACGTGGCGGCGCACCACGTCGGCCTGGTTCTGCGCCATGCCCAGGAGCATCTCGAAATCGACACCGTGTCGCACGCCGTGTCTGCCTGCCAGGAGCCAGGCGTAGGCAATATCGAACAGGTTGTGCCCGGCGACCCCGATCCGGACGTTGTCGATCCGTTGGGGTGTCAGCGCGTAGTGCAGCAACCGCTTGTAATTGGTGTCGGTGTCCTGTTTCGTGCTCCAGGTGGCGAGCGGCCAGCCGCGCAGCGCCGCCTCGACGCGTTCCATCGGCAGATTTGCGCCCTTGACCACGCGCACCTTGATGGGAGCGCCGCCTCGGGCACGCCGAGCGGCGGCCCATTCCTGGAGCCGGATCAACGCGGCGAGCGCATCGGGAAGATAAGCCTGGACGACGATGCCGGCCTCGAGGTGCAGGAACTCGGGGAGGTCCAGCAATCTCGTAAAGACCGCGATGGTCGGTTCGAGGTCGCGGTATTCCTCCATATCGAGATTGACGAACTTCGGTGTGGCCGACTGTGCCGCGAGCCGATACAACGGCGTGAGCCTGTCCACGATGTCGGTGACGGCCTCGTCGAACCCCCACGCGGCGTGCGGGGCGATGGTGGCGGAGACCTTGATCGACACGTAGTCCACGTCGTCGCGCGCCAGCAGCGTCCGTGTGCCTTCGAAGCGGCGGGCCGCTTCCTTGTCGCCGAGCACCGCTTCCCCGAGCAGATTGAGGTTCAGCCGCACACGACGGCGTCGGATAACGGCGAGGGCACGTCCGAGCCGCCGGTCGGTCGCATCGACGAGCAGGTGCCCGACCATTGCCCGCAGCGCACGACGCGCGACGGGTACGACGAGGTGGGGGAACTCGGGACCGAGTGTGCCACCGGCACGCAATGCCAGTCGCAGGTGAGGCGGAAGGAAGGAGGGTACATCGCGGGAGAGTTCGGCCAGGTTGTGCGCAGCGACCGTCGGATCCTCCGGACGGATCACCCCGTCGACGAAACGGACGGTGAAGTCGAGGCCGTGCGGATCCTTCAGCACACCCGCCAGTTGGCGGCCTGCCCGGTCGGGAGTCGAGGTGGCGGACTCTTCGAGCCAACGGCGGGCGAGCGTGACCGCATCGTCTGCGATCGCCCCAGGTGGATACGGTGCGTGCGTGCTCTCCGTCATGGCTGCACTCCGATCATCGACCGCCCGCACCGGTGGCACGGGGCGGTCCGGCTCCGGACGGCTAGCGTTTGCGGAGCCCCTCGAGCATCAGGGTCAAGCCGCCGCCCAGCATCCAGACGTCCTTGGCGAGCGCCAGTCCGTCCTGGGTGGGGCGCGGGTCCCCTTCCTCGTGCATGCCGGGGGTCTTCCAGTACATCGTCATCATGCCGCCGCCGAAGGCCGTCAACGCAGCGCCCGCCAGGAAGGACGGGACGAGGGGTACCAGTAGCGCTGCACCGATCCCGATTTCGGCGGTCGACAAGGCCGTACCGAAGGTTGTCGGACGCCACTGCTTGACGAAGGGGAACGCCTGCGCCGCCATACCTTGCAGTGCCTCCGCATTCTCAGCGGGAAGATTCCGTTTTCCCAGTCCCGAGTTGAGGATGAATGCGCCGGTGGCAACTCGGAGCGGGATATGAGCAATTCGCACGACGAACCTCCGTGGTCGGCTTCGATGCTGCTCGCCAATCTACCGACTGCGAGACGAATGCGTTTGATCTCAGAAGGGTTCGGGCATACCGGACAGGACAACGAGCGCAGGTTGATGAGCATCGGGTGGGCGAGCGAAGCCGGCCGCGCGGTGCCGGAGGATGGGTGGACAAGTGACAGGGCAAATTTCGACTTCGAGGGGCTCCTCGGTAACGGGGCGGCTCTCACGGAATCATTGGTTCGAGCGGCTCGCCCGAGCGGGTTACGTCGGTAGTGGGCTGGTGCACCTGCTGGTGGGCTACCTCGCGATCCGCGTTGCCCTGGGCAGCAACGAGGAGGCATCACAGTCGGGCGCTCTGGCCGAAATCGCGGCCAAGCCCGGCGGCAAGTTCCTGCTGTCCGTCCTGTGCGTCGTGCTCTTCGTATTGGCCCTCTGGCGTCTTGCGGAGGGTGTGCTCGGCGGGGCGGCGCACTCGTCGTCGGCCGGCCAGGACAAAAAGGACGAGACGTTCGGCCGGATCAAGGCCGTCGGTGTCGCTCTCGTGTACTTCGGTCTGGCCTTCACGGCATTCGGGTATGCGCGTGGTAGCGGCAAGTCGAGCGGTGAACAGAGCTCCGGTATCACCGCGCGTCTCCTCGAGTCCGGCGGCGGAAAGTTCCTGCTCGTCGTTGCTGCTCTCGTGATCATCGGTGTCGGCCTCTACCACATCTACAAGGGCGCGACGAAGAAGTTCGTCGAAGACCTGAAGGGCAACACGAGTTCGTTCGTCCGCGGACTCGGGATGGCCGGTTACATCGCCAAGGGTGTCGCCGTCACGCTGATCGGCGGTCTCGTGATCGCCGCGGTCTTCCAGGCCGATCCGGAGAAGGCTTCCGGTCTCGACGCCGCGTTGAAGACGCTGGGTGCGCAGCCGTTCGGGGTGTTCCTGCTCATCGCGGTGGGACTCGGGCTGATCATGTACGGCATCTACAGCTTCGTCCGGGCACGCGACGCGAAGATGTGATGCGTGCGGTGGCCGAAGCCGCCACGAACGAGAACGCGCGACCGGGGCGGCCCCGGGCGAGCGTTCTTTTTATGCGTGCGCCCGGATCGAAGGGCGGCGGATCCGCAGGTGTACTGCGGTCAGAGGTCGAATTCTGCCGGGTTGATGCCGACCGCATGCGCCGCGCCCCGCACCGCGGCCTTCTCATGATCGTCGAAGAATCCGTCGGCACCGCCGATGATGATTCCGATCTGGATCACGGCACGAGCTTGATCCTGCTTGGCCTTGAGCTTCGCGATGGTGGCTGTGGCCTCCACCTTCCCGAAGTCGAAGTCGGACTCGAGCTTGCTGCAGTACCAATCGAACTTCTCACGAAGTTCGGAGGGCGGGAAGACCGACAGGACGTCGTTGCTCATGATGAGCGCGGCGGTCTTCTGCCGCTCGCTCGGATCGATACTGCCGTCGGCAGCCGCGATCAGCGCACACATGGCCATGCTCGCGTTCGCGAATTCCTTGTTCCGGAACTGATCGCTCTTGGTCTTGAGCTGACCGCTCAGTTCGGTGGTCTTGGCTTTGAGTTGATCCCAGAACGCCATCGTTGCCTTTCATAGATGAAACCGTCGAAGTCCACTCTGCCATCACGGCGAACGCCCCTGCTCCAACGAGCGGCTGTCTACGGTGGAAAGAAGTCGGGCGCACAGCTTCGGCCCGATCCGACGGAAAGGTGCAGCAATGAGGGCATGGCAGTTCGAAGGATCCGGTAAACCGATCGCATTGAACGAGGTACCGGAACCGACGCCGGGTCCCGGAGAGGTCGTCATCGACGTCAAGGCTGCGGGCTTGTGCCACAGCGACATCATGTACATGGAGGTCGGGGAAGGGACCATGCCGTTCCTGCCGATGACCCAGGGGCATGAGAATGCCGGGGTCATCAGCGCCGTCGGTGACGGGGTCGAGGGCTGGAAGGTCGGCGACGTCGTGGGCGTCTGTTCCTCCGGAGTGCGCCCGCCGCTCGGGATGTTCACGCCCGGTGGGTTCGCCGACAAACTCGTCGCCGATGCCCCTGATCTTGCCCGTGTGCCGGAGGGGCTCGACCTGTCGCTGGCGGCCCTCGCGACCGATGCGGGAATGACGTCCTATCACGCGATGATCAAGGTCGGCCACGCCAGCACCGGAATGAAGGTCGGTGTCATCGGGTACGGAGGACTGGGCCAGATCGGTACTCGCGCTGCGGTACTCGCGGGCGCCGAGGTGCATGTCGCCGAAACCAAGGAATCCGTGTGGGATCTGGCCCGGGCGGCAGGCGTCGCCGATGTCGTGGGCGATGCCTCCGAATGGGCCGGCAAGGGTTTCGATCTCGTGGTCGACTACGCGGGCTTCGACACTACGCAGAAAGCTGTCGACGCCGTGAAACGAGGGACCGGAACAGTCGTCCAGGTCGGCCTTGGGCTCCCGACCTTCACCATCCAGTCGGCGTCGATTCTCGGCAAGACCCTTGTCGGCTCGCTGGGAGGAACCGTTCAGGACATCGAAGAGGTGTTCGGCCTGTTGCTCGATCGTGAAATCGAACCGGCCTACACGGACATCGCGTTCGAGGAGATCGGCGCGGGCCTGGAACGGCTGCGTCGCAACGAGGTTTCCGGCCGCCTGGTCGCACGTTTCGGCGACTGAACCACTCCGTGACGGCCGATGCGGCCGGGTCGGGCAATGTCAGCGGGGCTCGGGGCCGAGATCTACTATGCGCTGGGAGATCTCGGCCACGGGTACGTTGGATTCCTGCGACAGCGCAACCATCATGTCGAATGCACGCTCGGCGTCGACGGCGTAGCGCTCCATGAGCATCCCCTTCGCTTGACCGATCAGATCTCGTGATGCGATCGCCGAGTGCAGTTGCTGCCGACGCTGGGCTCCGACGATCGCGATGGCGGCATGAGCGGCAAGTACCTCACCGAGGTAGATCGACTCGGCGCCGAAGACGTGCGGGCGTCCGGCGAAGAGGTTCAGAGCACCGGCTTGATCGTTGCCGGTGTAGAGCTTGAACGACAGGACGCTCGATACACCGGCTTCCACTGCGGCAGGAGCAAACTTCGGCCATCGCGAGTCGACGGCCAGATCGTCGGCCCGAGTGAGCAGTGCATCGTGCGCGGCGTCGACGCACGGCCCCTCACCCAGTTGCGCTTGGAGCGAGTCCATTTCGGCCGGCATCCCCGACGTGGCAGCGCGCGATTCGAACTTCTTGCGACCGGTGATCGTCAGAATGTCGGCGCTGTCGGCGCCTGGGACCAACTCCACCGCGGCCGTGGTGACGTGTCGCAGAGTGCTGTCGAGGTCGGTACCTCCGGTGTCGAGTGATCGCGCGAACTCTGCCATCGCCCGGCCGAGGCTGTCGTGATCGAACGCGTTCATCTCAATGCCCCTGCCCGATCGGCGGCCTCGGTGTGCACGGATGCGCATCGAGACGCCGCAGCGCCCGCGCAGCGCGCGTCGTCAGGTCCACACTAGCCCCGCTCTTCGGCTGCGACCCTCGAGTTCCTGTATCCCTTTCTGCCGCAAGAGAGAAACTGCTGGCAGTGGCCGCAAGAAAACCGCGCCGACCCATTGCACCTACAACCATATGGTTGTACGTTTGGAGTCGTGAACGGAGACGACGAGGACCGGGCCGACGCCCTGTTCCACGCGCTCGCAGACCGCACCCGCCGCGACATCATGCGCCGGGTGCTGGCAGGAGAGCGCTCGGTCTCCGCACTCGCGGCGCACTACGACATGAGTTTCGCCGCGGTCCAGAAGCATGTCGCCGTGCTGGAGAGAGCCGGTCTGCTGACCAAGCGTCGCAGCGGCCGGGAGCAGCTTGCCAGAGGCGACGTGGAAGCGGTGCGGTCGGTGGCCTCGATGCTCACCGAGCTGGAACAGATCTGGCGTGGCCGTATCGCGCGCATCGACGAACTGATCGCGTCCGACTCGACCCAGGAGGAATGAGTCATGCCTGTGACAGACATTCGCAAGGACACCGAGAACCTGAGCCTGACGATCACCGCGGACTTCGCCGCACCGGTGGAGCGCGTCTGGCAGATCTACGCGGACCCGCGTCAACTGGAAAAGGTCTGGGGGCCTCCGGAATATCCCGCGACATTCGTGGACCACGACCTTTCGCCCGGGGGACGCATCACCTACTTCATGTCCGGTCCCGAAGGGGAGAAGTACCCGGGATACTGGGAGGTCACCGCGGTCGACGAACCGACGAGTTTCTCCTTTTCCGACGGATTCGCCGACGCGGATTTCAATCCCGATCCCACCCTGCCGGTGTCGGTGAACGTGTACACCTTCACCTCGCACGACGGAGGCACCCGGGCGACGTACGTGAGCACCTACGAGTCGGCGGAAGCACTCGAGAAGGTTGTGGACATGGGGATCATCGAGGGCTCCTCGTCGGCGATCGGCCAGATCGACGATCTGATAGCTGCCTGAACCACCCGGAGGCCGTGCGCCCGCTCGAACCGGATCCGGTTCGAGCG